>DQKS01000044.1 GCA_015660645.1 Gammaproteobacteria bacterium | reverse complement strand
GAAGGAACTTTAGGAATATATTGAGCGGCTATTAAGGACAACAAGGCAAAACAAGCTCCTATATAAAATACCAAAGAATGCGACCAAATCCATACTAACCCTAGTGCAGCTGGAATAATAACTGCAGCAATGTGATTAATAGTAAAAGAAACGCCTGCACTGCTAGCCATATCTTTGGGATCAGCTATTTTTTGGAAATAAGTACTAATTGCAATGGCCATAGCAAAGAACATGTGGTCCAGAATATAAAGACCTGCCGCTAAAGTAGCATCATCAACAAGGCCATAAGAAATAAAAATAATTACTAACCCTATGTATTCAAGTGTAAGTGCTTTACGTTCTCCAAATTCACCTATCAATTGACCGATCCTTTCAGCAAAAAACCAATTAAAGGCATAATTAATTAAAAATAAGAGGGTTACTTGAGATGCACTGTAACCAAATTTCTCAACCATGAGAAAGGCTGCAAATACCACAAATATTTGTCTTCTGGCACCTGATAGAAACGTTAGCAAATAATATAACCAATAGCGTTTTCTAAGTACCAGGTTTTTATTCTGTACAGTTTTTGCAGGGAAAACAGGAAAAACAAGGTACATAACCAACGCTAGAATCATGCAAAGGCCACCGGCTATAAAGAAATTAACTAAATAAGAAGCCTTAAATATTTCTAATAAAAACCATAAAAATCCATAAACAATTAAGGATGTTAAAGAGCCAACGGCTATAAGGCGTCCTAACACTCGAGGAGCTTCTTCCTTTGAAAGCCACTGTAAGCTTAAGGACTGTTTAACTGCTTCAAAATAGTGAAAACCAATACTCATTAGAACGGTCGTAAAATACAAACCAAAAACAGTTGGGAAAAAACCCGTCATACAGACTCCAAGGCCTAATAGAGCCAAAGCAAAAACCGCAAACATTTGCTCCTTTATAACAAGAAGTATAAAAACAGTCGTGAAAGCTAAGAAACCCGGAACCTCTCTTAAACTTTGCAATATTCCTATTTCTACTCCAGTAAATGCTGCCCTTTCTACAACAAAATTATTTAACATTGCCGACCAGGCATTAAAAGCTATTGGCATAGCTACCGTCATAAGGATCAATAAGGAAATAGGATTTACGAGATATGCTTTTGAAGAAAGTTTAAAGTTCCTTAGCATTTATGATCCTCTAAGCTTAAATATCGCTACTAAATTAATGGTCATGATGCAGCTATCATCTTTTTCATCAAATAGATTTACGTCCACATCAACGAACTCATGCCCCTTCTTTTCATAAAAACTTTTTATCTTCATTTCAGAAATAATAGTAGTCCCTAAAGGAACTGCTTTGAAATTCTGCGAAATAGTTTGAAGATGGACCCAAGGATTCATGTATGCATTGCCAGCCAGTGTCCAGTTAGAACACCCCAGTAGAAAAGAAAAATTTGAGAAGCCTTCCTTTTTGGGTTGAAGCAATGCAGGCAGTTCGCTGTTTTCACGGAGATACGTTAGAGGATCATCTCCTCCCCAGTAAAAACGAAAAGCCTGACAGCCGTCCAACTTCAATTTTTCCCATAATTTCAAGCTAGCTTGAGGCGGAACATAGCCTTGATCAACTATAGGATCATTTCTTCGTATTGGTACAATTGGTAGTTCTTTAGTTAAAGAAACCTCAGCATTGGCGCTTACCAATTCATTTGATTTTATTAAAGTAGTCAAACAATGTGTATCGTTTAATAAGTTTAGATCTACCTTAAAAATTTCTCTGTCATACAAAGGAGAAGTGACCCGACAATTAGCATAACCATGATTAAGCCAATCCATGCCCCATTTTTCAATAATTGGATGAACAAGGTAAGCCGAGACAGTAACTCCAGGAACAAGACCTCCCTCAAAACCATACTGTTTTGCTAATTCATCACCGTGAATCTTGTTTGAGGAATCAGGTGCTGTATTTAATGCTATTGCTGACCAAGAATCCAAACTTAATAACTCCTATTCATTCGGCGATTTTAGATTGTTTAAACTAAATAGTCAGTTTTTTTAGGAAGTCCAAAGCTCTTAATGCTTGATTTGAAGGTACAAAAACATGGTCATGAAAATAACCAGCAATTATATTTGCACTAATATTTTGCTCAAATAAAACAGATGAAATTTTAGCTGTTAATCCAACTGAAACTAAATCGGAGTGTACTACTAAAGATATGCAGCGAAAAGTAACCTGGAACTTGATATTAGCCTGCTTCGCTTTTTCTTTTTCGACCACTAAAGTCAAACCTTCTTTTTCCAAAAAAGATGCTATTGGTTTAAGGGAATTAAATTCTCCGTAATTTGATCCCGGCATAGAACAAAAAATATACTCTTCTTCTAATAGAACTGGAGAAAGGTTCTCCAGTAACTTCTTTAAATCTTTTTCACCTACCATTGACTTAAATTACTTACGTTTCTTTGTCCAAACTAGGTCTTAAATAACCTTGAGTTCTATGAAAAGACACTCCTAAGACCACGATTTAAGGTTGCGGATACTGCTGAGCAATGAGTCTCATCTTCAAATATTGCTGTTTTAAGAATAAGGCCTTTGTAGTTTCTGCTCTGCAAAATTTTTGATAAAGCCTTTACGTTAGAGATCATTTTAAAAGTATCTGCTTGCCCTCCTTCTTCTTCAAGGTCTCCGACGGATAAAAATACATTTGCGCTCAGCTTTTTATTATTTTTTGCATAATCTTCTTCTACTTTGAGAATATATTTGTTGTCCCACCAAATAGAAGGACTTCCAAGAACGTATCGATTAAAAGATTCTGGCGAAGTAAATAGAGTGTAAAGACCAAAAAGACCTCCCAAAGAAAAGCCACAATAGGTCTGATCTAAATTATCTGCGTAATAATTTTTATTTATCAAAGGCTTAACTTCTTCATTAATAAAATCTAGGAATTCTTTTGCACCTCCAGGTTCTACCTCTGGCAGATCGCCAAATATTTTGAATATCTCTTTTTGGGTAGACATCCAAACAGGGTCATTACTTGGTGTTAGGTCTCTATTCCTAAGACTCATAGAGTCTCTTGGTTTTTTACTTTTATAATCAATGCCCACTAAAATAAAATGAGGTAAATCTTTCACTAATTGCATTAAAGGTATAGAACTCATTAAGCCACTAAAATTAGAACCTGCGTCCGTTACATAAACTACTGGGTATTTATCATTCTCTTCAGAATAATTCGGAGGAAGTCCTACGTTGATGTAAAAATTTTGATCTATTTCTTTACTATAAATTTCTAATTGTTCCGTATTTTCAATACTAAACTGTCCCATCCTTATTTCTCCTTATACCAATCTAAATACGACCCCATTACCTTAGAAAATTCTTCGAGTTCAGATAACCCTAAGAGATGTTTTAAGGCTAAAGGAAAATCTTGAGCTAAATCCTTACTAATAAGACCAAAACCTTTTTTCTTAATTATTTTCTGATAATGACCTTCTCTAAGAAATTGAGCAAAATCACATACAAATGAAATATCAGCAATAGTTAAATACTCACTCACAATAAATTTATTTCTAGATAATGACGCTTCTATTCCAGAAAGGTAGAATTCATAAGCAGAGACCATTCTGCTATAACCTTCATTCGTTAAATTTTCTACTTCTAATAAATAAACCTGAGCCTCTCTAGCAAAAACAAGATTAGCATCTAGGTAACTGTCTATCCTAGAAGCTTCAAAATCACTTTTTCCATACAGAGTTTGATGCTGGCTAGATCTTGCAATTGATCTAAGGATACTGTTTGATTCAAAAATACCAATTTCTCCATCAGGACTATAAGCAGCAGGAACAGTTCCAAAAGGTTGAGACTTTAGAAATTCTTCTGTTTTATATAAAGCTCCTGCAAAACCCCTTTTCCCTTTACGCAAATGAGGACTGTCTTGAGTCATCTCTTCTTCTGAAAGCTTTCTAGCATTGTAATCCCATAGCCAGGAGCTTAAATTCTTTGGCTTGTCTCCAATAATTTCTATTTCTACTCCGCCAATATTAGCGGCTATAACTGACTTCCAAACCCTAGGATTTGGTAAATAAGAAAATACCCTTAAAACAGACCCCACGCTTTGTCTTATTGAGTCTCTATAGCCTTTTTAAATGCAGGTCTCTCAGAAATTCTTTGAACGTAATCTTTGATATTTACCATGTCATCAGACACACAACCCAAGTTATTGCTCATAAAGCATGAATGACCAAGCATCAAATCAGCTCCTGAAAAATTACCTATCAGATAGTCATTTCCCTCTAGGGCTTCATTAACAGGCTCAAGAGCTCTGGCTAATAACCTTTGGGCTTGTCCTAATACTGTAGCGTCTCTTCTTTCTTCAGGTAAAAGTAAAGTATGAACAACGATGGTATTCATGGAAGGCATAACCATACCCTCACAATAATGAAACCACTGTAGATATTTAGGAAACGTATCTGAATCTACACTTGGTTTCAAACCTCCATTCTTATGTCTCTCAAGAATATAATCGATAATTGCTCCTGATTCCCATATTTGAATGCCATCATCTTCTAAAACTGGAACTCTCCCTAAGGGGTGTCTGGCTCTATGTTCATCTGATTTCAAATCTTTAGGATGAAAAGCCATTTTATTAAGTTCGTAAGGCAATCCTAGCTCCTCTAAAAGCCATAAAACTCTTCCGGCCCTAGAATTTGGTGCAAAGTGAAGTTTCAACATATTCTCTCCTATTATTAAAATATTAATTCTAAGGTCTGTAAGCCTAAAGTCTAATACTTTTCATAAAGCACTTTAAGAGCTACTACCTCCATCTGCCATATAGACTGAGCCTGTTATAAAACTACTATCTTCACTGGCCAAAAAAAGCATCAATTTAGCTATTTCTTCAGGTTGAGCATAGCGCCCCAGAGGGATACTGGATTCTATGTCCGCTTTAACGTCTTTCTTATCTTCCGAAGTCATTCCTTCTTCAAGCAAACGCATCATGTCCGTTTCTACTGGAGCCGGGTTAACTGTATTAACTCTTATATTCATGGATGCGCATTCTTTAGCAGCTGATTTCATTAAGCCAATAACTGCATGTTTACTCATTCCGTAAGGAGCAATAGAAGGTGTTCCCATGACTCCTGCAGTACTTGAAGTAATTATAAAACTTCCTCCTCCTCTGAGTTTCATCGCAGGTATTGCAGATTGAAGACCTAAAAAAGGGCCTTTCGCATTTACGGCCATCACATGATCAAATTGATCTTCATCATATTCTTCTATGGTCGTAATATCTCCTGCAACTCCCGCGTTTGCTAGAAAAATATCAAGACCCCCATATCTTTCTTTAGCTAATTCTACAATGTTATTGTTATCATCTGGCTTAGTTACATCTCCCACAAAATAACTTATCCGATTTGATCCTATCTCTTCACAAGTTTTAATAAGAGAGTCTTCGTCTAAGTCCATTATTATTACTTCAGCACCTTCTGATATAAATGTATTAGCAGCAGCTTTACCTATACCTCCAGCTCCTCCTGTAATAATTGCTACCTTTCCTTCAAGTTTATCCATGGCTTTTAAAATAATGTTTTACTAATTTAACCATAAATTCTAACCGCTTGAATAGACAAAACGCTAAGGTAAAAATAACAAAGAGTTTTTAAGCAGAACAAGTCGTCGTAATCTCTTTTATATTTTAAGACTGTTCAGGGTTTATACCCTTAAAAGCACTGAAGTAGTGCTTAACAAATTTCATATCCTCTTCAATATTTCCCGTAGGTATAAATAAATCTCCGATAACAATACATTTTCTCGGAGCATCTATGGCTAAAAATAATATCTTAGCTTGAGTAAGTTCCGCTATCCTAAGGAAACCTGTTTTCCATTTATCTACTTTTTGCCTTGATCCTTCGGGAGCCATTCCAATCATTAAGCCTTTTTGTCTTTCTATAATATCTGCAACATTGTTAATAAGAGAAGCAGGTTTTTCTCTATTAACCGGTATCCCTCCTAACCATTTAAAAAACCATTTCACTCCCGGTTTAAACATAGAATGCTTTCCTATCCATTTTATTTTTGCATTCAAACCTATAATTACCAGCATTCCCAATATAAAATCCCAGTTAGATGTATGAGGTGCAGCTATTATGAGGATTCTCTCTTCATTAGGTATTCTTCCATTTATACTCCAACCAAAAAAGCTGAATACCGTTTTACATACCCATTGAAAAAAATACCCTCTATTACCTCTAAGATGATCAGGCACATGTTCCTGAGAAATAAGTTCAGGCTTTTTCTTCACAATTTGTGTCATGGTGATGTTCGAATTCAAGTGTTGAATGAAAAATATCAAACTCTTCCTTAAGTGCTAGTTTTACATTACCTTTTATAAGCTCAACTTCCTTTAACTTATCCACAGTCACTACTATATGAGCTTCTAATGCAACTCTCGTTTCATCTAAACTCCAGACATGAACATGATGCATTTCCTCTACTCCTTCAAGTTCTTCTACGGTAGATCTAATATCTTCTAGCTCAAGGTTTTTAGGAGTCCCCTCCATCAAAAGATGAATTGTTTTAGGAAGCATTACAATTCCTTGCCATAAAACGAAGCCTGCTATTAGAAAAGTCAGTAGTGTATCTACCCAATACCATTGATAAAGAATTATAAGTGTTCCGGCAATAACAACTGCTATAGAAGCGAAGGCATCTGAGAGGTTATGCAAAAAAGCAGCTTTCATATTCATATTATTTTTTGACATCCTGAAAGTGATCGTCGCTGTGATCATATCAACAATTAAGGCAATACCTGCCACTACGACTACGATCCATCCAGTTACGGCTTGGGGTTCTATAATCCGCCAAACAGCCTCATAAACAAGGTAAAGGCTAACAACAATTAAAAGCGTAAGGTTAATTAAAGCAGCTATTACTTCAGCTCTTTGATAACCAAAGCTTTTAAATTCATCTGCAGGCTTTCGACTTATCTTCCTAGCAAACAAGGCTATTCCCAAAGAAGCAGCATCGCTCAGATTGTGAAGTGCATCAGCAATTAAAGAAAGACTGCCAGAGATAACACCTCCAATAACCTGTGCAAAAGTCAAAAAGAAATTAATCCCAACGGCGAGAATCAAACCCCTATCACTTTCTGGAGCGTGATGATGGTGGATGTGTCCGCTCATTGCTATTTTCTCTTCAGCACTTTCATTAACTCTTCAATTTTGTCATTTAGTTGCTTGTCTGATGAAAGTGAATTTTCTATACATTCCTCAATGTGTTTATTGAGTATCTTATTTTCCACCGAGGAAAGAGCAGATTTTGCTGCCTTAATTTGATTAAGAATATCAATACAATACTGATTTCCCTCAACCATGGTTTGTATGCCTTTGATTTGCCCTTCTATTCTTCTTAAATTAGGAATTTGGTTTTGGTGACTTGTATCTTTCATTATTAATATTTAGTTAGTGACAAGATTTACCGTATTTCTTTAACCTGTAATAGTTATAAGGCAAAGGAGTGATGAAGCCTACAAATAGCATTATTGGAATAACCCACCAAACCAACACTCCTCCAGTAAGGACTACATCAGTAATATTCATGGCAATTTCCATTGAAATCATTGACACTAAAGACATTCCAGTTGCCGTCTTTAAAGCATCATTAAGGTCCATCTGACGAGATAATATAAAGGTTTCAAGCATTATTGAAGTGATCAATCCATTGATAATAGCTAAACTCATGATCCAAATAACAGGAAAAGGTTCCTCTGCCATTTGAAAAAGGAAGATGGTCCCAAAGTCACCGATGGAACAACCTAACAAACACCACAATGTGTTTTTAGACGCTGTTCTCCAAGTAGGCTTACAAGTCCAAGAAATTGATTCAATAATATCTGATATACCCATGGGGGGTATATTATATACCACTAAATTAAATAGCTAAACTTCCTGATTAAGATTTTTATCATTCAATCAAGTAAGATAATTTATAGAATCTAATTAAGTTAAATGTTTATATTCCAGGAAGTGCCATGAACAATACCACCGATCAAATGAAAACAGATGCAAATATGCGAAAGGTTGCTTTGACTGCCTTAGCTGGAACAAGTATCGAATGGTATGATTTCTTCCTCTACGGGGCTGCTGCAGCTCTGGTTTTCCCAACAGTTTTCTTTGGTGAGTCCGAACCTGCTACTGCTTATATCTTATCCTTTCTAACCTTCGCTGCTGGATTTATAGCCCGGCCTATAGGAGGTATTATTTTCGGACACTTTGGAGATCGAGTAGGCCGTAAAAAAACTTTGGTGATGGCATTATTATTGATGGGAATATCCTCAACGTTTATAGGACTCTTACCCACCTATGCCATGATTGGAGTTACCGCTCCTATTCTGCTGACAATATTACGATTTGCGCAGGGATTAGCAATAGGTGGTCAATGGGGAGGAGCCATGTTACTAGTCACTGAAAGTGCACCTGATGATAAAAGAGGTTATTACGGAGCTTATGCTCAAGCTGGAGCCCCAGTTGGTGTTATCCTAGCCAATCTAGCTTTTATATTAACTAGCGCTCTTGTTTCAGAGGAATTTTTTATTACTTGGGGCTGGAGAATTCCCTTCCTTGCTAGTGTAATTTTAATTGGTATCAGTATGTATATTCAACTAAACCTTGAAGATACTAAAGCCTTTAGAGAGTTGGAAGCTTCAACAAAAGAGAAAGAAATAAATGAAGCGGAAGTTAGTAAACCCATCAATCGTTCTCCTGTCCTAGAGGCCATAAAAAAATACCCTCAACGAATTGCCCTTGCTGCAGGCGCTTTTTTGTCAGTCCAAGTTACTTTCTATATCTTAATCGCCTTCTTATTAGCTTATGGGGTAACTAGTGCCGGAATGTCTCGCGATGATATGTTAATTGCAGTATTAATAGCATCAGCCACAATGGTTCCCGTACAATTTATGTTTTCGGCTTATTCAGATAGGCATGGTAGGCGGGGAATCTTTATGTTGGGTGCTGCGTTAACAGCCATTTGGGGCTTTTGTGTTTTTCCTTTAGTTGATACAGGAAATTTTTGGTTAATTGTTTTAGCTATTACGGGTGGTCTCACCTTTTTATCCATGATGTATGGACCTCAAGCAGCTTTTTTTACCGAGTTATTCAACACAGAAGTAAGATATTCGGGGGCTACTCTTGGTTATCAATTAGGAGCGATAGTAGGTGGGGCTTTTGCTCCCACAATAGCCGCTAAACTCTGGGTTGATTATGATATCTTTTGGGTTTCTGCTTACATAGCCTTTGCTTCAATCCTTAGCTTGCTATCTGTCATGATGCTGACTGAAACCTATAAATCAGACCTATCAAATACAAAATAAGTAAAAAGTTATTGCTTCTTCTGTCCCTTTTTAAAGCTTAAAAACCCCAATTGTTAACTACCAGCCAAGAAATAGAAATTTTAAGGGCCCAAATAGATTGAATTAACAAGACAGTTAGAGTTGTGAGAGTTCCTCCTACTCTAAATACACTTTTTCCTTCCGGTCTTGTTAAGCCATAAGCATGTGCAATTCTGGCGCCTAAGAAAACATCTCCCAGCAATCCCGTAGCTAAATTAGGTATTTGTCCTGCTGTCTCTAATAAGGCAGATAGGACCAGAAAGAAAAGCGCATATTCAACTAAATTACCATGGGCCCTAGTTATTTGAAGCATTTCTAAACTTTCGCCAGTTCCCATGAAGGTTTCTGTAGAGAATCTAGTTCTTATGGTTTGCAAAGCAAGAACTATACCTAGAAGGCAAAGTGCGCCTGCATAAAATAGTGTCATCATATCAATTTCCTTTTTTAAATAAATTTTCTAAAACAATATTAGCTAGCATCTTCTAAATTTTCAATATTTCTAAATTTTTAATCAAATTCCCAAATCAAGTGCTCATCAATCTCTTCTCTTTTAAGATTTAAAGTATAAAAGTCTCCGTTCAACCATGCTTTATATTGATTCATAGAAAAGTCACTATCATGGCGACCGCTATTACCACCAGCAATCACAAATTTAGAATGAAAAGGGTCCGCTAAATCAATAACCAAACGATACGCTGGGCCATGGAAAACTCTACAAGGAACTTCATCTTCGTTTATTGTTCCAGGACCTTTTCCTGCGTGTACTGCCATGCCCAGAGTGGTTGAACTTCCTCCTATTTCATCAGGACCTATTTTCAATTTATTCCAAGGTTTGTGTTTATTAAGACGGTGTCTAAAAGCTATCTTGTGCAAATTCCCCCACCTCCATTTAGAGCAGTCATTGCCTAGTGATAACTTAACTCGGTCTACCACTGTTCTCATTTCATTTTGTATGATTGTTTTTAATAACTCCTCATGATCTACCCAAGGTGTTTCCGGAGATAAAAAAGAGCCAATGTCAAAACGATTTAATCCTGGTGCAGCCATTGGCAACAAACTAATTAAATCATCTTCAAGTATTTCATTCATAAATTTACGCTGCCAAAACCTATCTAGAAAAGGGTAATACAAGCAAGCTCCGATTGAATCTACACTTGCGGAGTTATCCCACTCTCCAAGTAGTCTTGCTGCTAATATAACTTCTTCATCTTCACTTTCTTCAAGTACTTTAATGAGATCAGGCAAGATATCTACGCTACGTAAATCATGTAAATCTAATTGCATTGCACAGAAATCTTTGACAGAGAAATTCTTCTTTTGACTTAATATGTCTCTAATCCGATTTGCTCTTGAATTGTGTGTAGGAAAGTTGTGAATATAGAATTCTCCTTCTTCTCCCATCGTGTCGTTATTAGCTGTCAAAGAAAAACCACTTATAGGATTCTTTTCCACTAACAATTGATCTGGCATAGCAAGATTGAAGTCATACTTGTCTATCCAGCCCGGTAAAGGTACAGATCCTGTAACTCCTTTTCTAACAGGAGTAGTGGTTGCTATATATCTCTCAAGCTGACTATCTTTATCAACACAAATTATATTGTTTACGAGCGGACAGACATCATTCTCAAATAAAAATTCACCAAATTCTTTTGCTGATTTAGCGGTTGGTAACAAGGCCAAGGCTCCTGCTGAAGTTGGTACATTTTGTAAAGACCAATAGAGACTTGTCTGGTATTGATTCTTCTGAGATCCTGACATTCCAAACTCATTCATGAATGGCTCCAAAAGAACACCGTGATGAGTTTTTTGAATGCTTATAGAACTATCAGATTGACCTTTAACTTCAATAATCTCTTCTTGAGTATCCAAATCCTTCCAGCCTGATTGAGTTCTATATTGATCATCTTTCACCTCTTCAACGAACAAATCATAACAATCAACAAAACCAGTAGTTAATCCCCAAGCTATATCGGGAGTAAATCCCATCATAAAATATGGAACGCCAGGAAAAGCAGCACCAAAAGCGTCCCAAGATCCAGCATTGAGATGAACGTAAAAAAAAGTATTCGGTAAGGAATGTGGTTGATGAGGGTCAGTAGCTAGTATGGGTTTACCCGAAGATGACAATTTACCGGTAATAGCCCAATTATTACTTCCTGAGAAGGAAGGTACGTTAACTTCCGGATAAGCTAACTGAATCATTTTTGGATCTAAATTTCGTAAAGGTTCTTTAAGATCATTAATCAGAGCCCTGTCTTCATCTGAAAAGTGCAAAACGTGATTGGAAAAATAATCTACCCCGTGCGTAGCCATTAGACGACCTAATACCATTTTTTCAGTCCAACTTTTATGTTGAAACCATGAAGTAAACCGGTATCTTGCTGCAATATCCATTCGAGTGAATAACCGAGGTTCTACTTCAGCGTGGAGGAACTCTGGAGGTATTTCTTCAAGAGACAACACATAAGCATTAAGTCCTTCAAGGTAAGCATCAGCTATCCAGTCTCCTTTACTCTCGGTAAGACCTGTTTGGCCACCATGTACATTGAAAGCTCTTTGAAAGGCATCTTGCTGAACAAAGCGTTCTCCTAATAAAGCTGCAGCCTCACCATTTGCGTAAGCGCAGCTTAAGTGTATCTGCCATAACCTTTCGTAGCCTGCTGCATAACCCATACCTCTATAAGCATCTGCTACAGAGGTGGCAAACACATGGGGAATTCCTAGCTTATCCCAAACAATCTCAAATGGTCCGTCTCCCCCCTCAATTCTATTAATTTTTATATTCATTCTTACCTATAGCTTTAACTAAGTTCCACAAAAGGTTTGATAAGGCTGGTCTGGAACAGGTCCAGGAATAGCATAAGTTTCATTTCCATTAATCTCATCAAAAGGTTTTTCTAAAACAAGTAGAAAATCAGAGAAAGGTTTTATATCACCTTGTTGAGTTGCCGTAGTCAGTACCTCTTCTACTGTGTGATTCCGAGGAATATATATTGGATTAACTGTATTCATAATCTCAACAAGAACTTCTTTTGTATTTTCTTCTTGTTCTAATCTTCCTTTCCAGCGCAATAACCATGGATTGAGGTCACTAGTATCTTTGAAAAGTTTCAATAATAGATGGTCTTTATCCTCTAAGGCTTTCGAAAGACGCCTGAAAACAAGAGTAAAATCTGCCCCTTCTTTTTCCATAATAGAAAGAAGATCTTTAATTAATTCTAAATCAGACGGATCCTCTATGGATAAACCAATTTTTGATCTCATTTCTGCCAACCAATATTTTTGATATATTGGCTCAATGTTTTGAATCGCTACTGTGAGTAATTCAACTGCTCGATCTTGATTTAAGTCAACCAGAGGTACGAGGGTTTCAGCTAATCTTGTCAGGTTCCAGGTTAATATATTTGGTTGATTGGCATAAGCATATCTGCCTTTTTCATCTATCGAGCTAAATACAGTGTCTGGCGCATACATGTCCATAAAGGCACAAGGGCCATAATCAATAGTTTCACCCGAAATTGTCATATTATCGGTATTCATAACACCATGAATAAAACCTACGCTCATCCAACGAGATATCAATTTTGCTTGAGCATTACAAACTTCCTCAAAAAAAGTTAGATAGCGATTTTCAGAATCTGCTGCCCTAGGATAATGACGATTAATGCAGTAATCAGTTAATCTTCTTATTTTTCCTATGTCACCTAGTGCCGTGCCAAACTGAAAAGTACCGACACGAATGTGACTTGATGCAATCCTAGTTAAGATGCCTCCTGGTAAGGCTGTTTCTCTATAAACATTTTCCCCGGTCGCAACGGCTGCCAGAGACCGTGTGGTTGGAATTCCAAGCATATGCATGGATTCAGAAATTAAATATTCACGTAATACAGGTCCAAGCGCTGATTTACCATCTCCACCTCTAGAAAAAGGAGAAGGACCTGAACCTTTTAACTGAACATCATGACGCCGACCTTGTTTATCTATTATTTCTCCTAAGAGAAGCGCACGTCCATCTCCAAGTAGCGGTGAAAATCCACCGAACTGGTGACCTGAATAAGCCTGAGCTAGAGGCTCTGCTCCTTTAGGTATCTTATTACCCGAAAAAATAGCCAATCCTTCTTCCGAATCTAATGCTTTCAAATCCAAACCTAATTCCTTAGCTAGAGAATAATTAAACTTAAGTAACTTTGGCTCAAGCAAAGAGTCAGATCTAGATGGAGCAAAGAAATCTTCAAGATGATGAGCAAAACTATTATCAAAATAAAAATCAGAGGTTTCTTTATTTAAAGTCATGAATAACTACTATTATTTAAATGCCAGCCTTAAGTCTAGCAGTTATTAAAGGTAACTGTGCACGGCCCTGGAAAGACTCAGAACCAATTAAAAAAGTTGGGGCCGTGGAAATTGATGCAGATTGTGCTCTCAACCTAGACGTCTCAAGATGTTCAAGTCCTCTTGTCTTTACATACCTCTGCCAAGCATCTCTAATTGATAAACCTTCGCTTACTTTATTGACTTCACTTTGAATATGCTGCATAGATACAAGTAATTGTTCAATATCTTTTGACGAATCTATTTTGCCTCCATCCCGCCAAAGATAGTTAAAAACACTTAGAACATAATTATCAATAGTGTCACTATTAACCCGGAGTTCAACCTGTAACCACATCAAACCCATATCAGCAAACTGACAATCTGTTTCTTTATAAATATCGATTAATTCATGGGGCGCGTATCGGTTTAAATCATTGGCTACGTATTCGCCACGTATACGATAATGCTTGGTGCTTCTATCTTCATCATCTACCTCTGTAGTAGGAACTCTCAAAGGTTTGCTCACAAAAGGTTGCCAATTGATTAAAATACCTTGTTCTTTTAATTCAAAAATCGATTGCAACGATAGATAACTTTGCGGACTCTTGAAATCAAAATAAGTAGTTAACTGTTTAGGTGACATTAAAAGCTCAGGAGCAGACCTTGGCTCCGAAGCACACTTGACTAAGATTTCTTCCTCGACATTAGAAGCAACTTCGTAGGCAACATCGGGGGGTAACCCCTGACGACCACTTAGCAGCCAACTAATTCGAGGTAAGTTTTCGCGACCAAAAAATTTTTCATGTTGAGGATCAACAACTGATTCGTTTGGTAAAATAAAAGTAGGAACCCCATACACGCCTGCATTGAAAGCAGATTCTTGTAACTGAGTATTCCTAGATGCACCTTCACCCTGAGCATACTTGAGGAACCCATCTATAGGTGCACTAATTTGTTTAAGAATGCTAACTATTGCTGATATATCCTCAACATCCAGCTCTCTATGCCAGAATGGTTCGTATATACTGTCAACATATCTCTCAAGCAGACTACCTTTTTTACATTGCTCGGATAGTTCTTCAAAGCGTTTTATCCAGAGCATTCCTATGGCTGGAAGATCAGTATTCCAAATCTTTACGGTACCTCGGATAGTCTTATTACTTAAATTCGCATACCGACGACAATCAAAATAAGCATATTTCACACCAGACCATTGCTCTTCAGTACGGCTTTGTTTTGTAACTTTTTTACCTTCTTTATCTAGACTGGCTGAGCCTAAATAGCTTGGGATATCCAGTACGAAAGGACGCCAATCAGCTATTAGACCTAGGTCTAACAGCATTTTTCTAGTAGGTTCAACTGCTAAATAGGCATAAGGACTCTTGAAGTCGATATAAATAATAAGAGGAGCTTCTGACTCAAAAGGAAGTGTCTCTTCAGTAATAGTTTTTTTGTTTTCATGCATAATTCTAAAATTATATATTTATAAGATAGATAGCACGGACAATCAATACAGCACCAACGGTCAATAGAATGCGTTGAGTCCAAGTAAAAAAGGTTGCATCCTTAATTTTATCAAGGACTTTTTTTCCAAGCCTAGTACCAATAACAGAAGCAGTCATGGCAACTAACAAGAACCAAAGCATTGGCCAATCTTCACTAGAAGCCGAAGCAGATAACCCACCAAAAAAGATGATTTTAGACGTATGCCCTAAACTTTGAGCAACAGCCTTAGTCGCTACCACTTGGTGACGAGTCATATCTACACGCTGGAAAAATACATCCAACAAAGGACCGCCTACGCCTGCAAGTATATTAGTTGCAACCACTACCATGCCAGCAAATAAACCCACAGGTTTTTTGGTTACATCAAGAGCTAAATTCTTCGGAAGAGCCCATGCAATATAGGGCAACAAACCTAATGCTAAAAGAACGGTAATGCGATCTGGTACAAAGGCTACAAATACAAGAGCAACAAGTGCTATGACATTGCCTACAAATAAGGCTGTAACAATGGACCAATTGATGTCTTTTCGGTTAAGCCAAGCTCTATAACCGTTCGAGGTCAACTGTATAAGTCCATGCAAAATCATAGCAGAACTAACCGGCATAATAGTGACCAATATACCCATAAGAATGAGACCACCAAGCATCCCAAAGATAGAAGATAAAAAAGCAGTGCCTAAAGTTGCAAGAATGACAATAACGGCAAATAAGAAAAGACTCATAACAAAACTACTCTAATTAAATCTTGGATTATTCTTGCCAAGGGTTGTATGTACCAAAATTCCATAAATGACCCTCTAAATCTTTGCACGTATAACCCCTGCCTCCATATTCTTCGTCTTTGATATCTAGAACAATTTCAGCACCAGCTTCTATAGCTTTTTTATAGTGGGAATCCGCATCATCAACAACCATAAAAATACTTGCTGTATTTTTTCCATGCAATTCAAGAGGAGAAGAATTTAATTTACCAAACTCATCTCCTTCATGAGCTTTCCCCAGCATAACCATGCAATCTTCATAAACTAACTGGGCGTGAAGGATGCCACCAGCTTCACTTGGCACTACGAGGTGTTTTTTAAAACCAAAAGCAGTACACAACCATTCTATTGCCTCCTCGCAGTCGTTATATCTAATGGAAGGAACTATTTTTGAATTTTTACTCATAACTTATCTCTATTATAAAACCGCCGAGAACTTATTAAATATATTATTGTCATAATACCAAGTTAGAATATTAGAAAGGATAAATAACATGAAAATAAACGACACCATTGTGGGCTCTATAATTATTGGCGTACTTATAGGAGGATCAATTCTGATAAGCCAGGGTGGAATTGAAAAAAGACAACCTCATTTTAAAATGATAAAAGGCCCTCACTTAGATTCTAGTCATAATAAAATTATGCTCAACAAAGAATTTATCTTAGACAGGGGCAGTAATTCAGATTTTGAATTTTTTATTAAAACCGAAGGTCAAGATGATCTTGCAGAAGACATACCGAAAAAGATTGAAAAGGCGATCAACGAAGTATTAGGTTCTCTTCCAGAAGATTTAAATATTAAAATAGAAGTAAAGACAAAAAAAGATTAGGTAATAATTTCTTCTTACACAACAGCTATAGGAGATATTTCTATAGACTACCTGATGCTTAAAGAGTTTGATTAGAAAGATAAATATAGATTTTAGGGTTTTTTTAAAAGGCTTTTTTACCAGATCTTATCTTTCTATATAACGTTGTTATTCCGTAAATAAACCAAACAACAACAAAACCCCACCACAAGGCAAAAAACCAATCATTTTTTGTTGTTCCATTCCAAGCTAGTCTTTCAAAAACTATACCTTCCATAAATAAATCAAAGGAGAGCAAAACAAAGAAACCAAAAACCCATACCAAGAAAAAATAAAATGTTTTCATCTCTTCCTATTCATTATTTTCTTTTAAGAAAAAGACAACTGTATAGCTTCTATCTTCAAGACAAATTTCTAAATTTTTATAAGCACTTAATTCTGATATTGCATCTGCTGAAGCATAAGTTGTCCAACCTAAAGCTGTTATTACCGCCATGCCAGGTATAAAAATAGACGCAAAAATACCTCCAGTTGTCGCTAAGTCAATTAAAGCTAATAAACCAGCGGTGCCGTAAACGCCTCCAAAGGTCTTCATAGATATTTTAGTACGTCTAATTTTTCCTTCAACTTCTGCCGAACAAACGTATATATCATCGTTGATCAATTCCATAGATTTATTAGGTTCAACCAATAAGTATGCCGGTGTTCCTTCAATATTGATAAATTTATCCTCATCTGGAGCTGAATTCACGCTATTTACTGCGCAAGAGGCTATAAACATTAATACAAGCAATCCAATTATTAAATACATTAGATACTTCATCCCATCTCAATCATTTCTTTATTTGAAACCCTTTATCTATCTTGAAGGTATATATAATATAACTTAAATCAAAATAAATTCTTAGGAATGCAATCATGAAAAAATTATTTAAATACTTTGGTTATGCCATCCTAGTGGGTTTGGTTGTTTCATCTCTATACATGATTAATCTTTTTATCATGCGACCCTACTCCATTGATCACTTCCTAGCCAAAGAGTTGGTAATGGATATGGTAGATTCTCCTGAAACGATGACCTACCTTGGAATTTTTGATAATTACAATGTTATTCTGAAACACAATCAAAAATTATCAGTATCTTCTCTAGAAGATGCTGATCAAGACCATGCTGATAGAATTAAACGCTTAAAAATTCTAAATAAATACGATAGTAAAAAACTCAGCGAGATTCAAAAAATAACAAAAAAAATTGCTATTTTTGATGTTGAAAATGATATCCATGAATTTGAAAATTTTAGATTTCACTCCCACCCGTTTAATCAGATAAGTGGTGGTCATTTAAATATTGTCGAGTTCATGACTGACACTCATCCTGTTAGAAATTACAGAGAAGCCTCTGACTATATCAAACGAGTTGAGAAGTTTAATGAAATCTTTACAGCTGATTTACTTTGGCTTGAGGAACAAAAGAAACAAGGAATCTTTGCTCCGCAATTTGTTTTTGATCATGTCATTCGCCAATTAAAAGAATTGCTAGCATATGAAGATAAGGACAATCCTTTAATGCAGGTATTTTCTAGAAAGGTCGACGCCCTAGAGCTTGATTTGGAAAAGGTTGCAGAGCTAAAAAGCAACCTAAGTAAGGTTATAGCATCAGATGTAAAGCTTGGGTTTCAATCCATCTTAGATTATATGGAATCAAATTATGAAAATGCTAATCAACACCATGGCGTTTGGTCTCTTCCTAGTGGGGGGGATTATTATGCTGCTCGATTAAGATCTTATACAACTACTAACTATACGGCAGAAGAAATTCATCAAATTGGTCTCGCCGAGGTAAAAAGAATAAGTGATCGAATGAAAGGAATCTTCATAGAGCTTGGTTATAAGGTAAATAAGCCTGTTGGTTCCATGATGAATGATTTAAACGAAAATCCTGATTTTCTTTACGCCGACACATCAGACAGAAAGGAGATAGTGATTAATGATTTCAATCAGATGGTAAAAGAAGCCGAGGAAGGTATAAAACCTTATTTCAATGAAATACCGGTTAGTCCTGTTGAGGTTAGAGCAGTGCCCGAATATTCTGAACAAACTGCAGCCGGAGGATACTATCAATCACCAAGTCTTGACGGTTCCCGACCCGGAGTGTTCTACGCAAATTTATACGATATTAAGCAAACTGCAACTTTTGGAATGAGGACTTTGGCCTTTCATGAGGCTGTGCCAGGCCACCACTTTCAAATAGCTTTAAACCAAGAAAATTCAGACCTAACATTCTATAGAAAATTTGGCTATGGCACCTCCGCCTTCTCTGAGGGTTGGGCCCTTTACTCTGAACAATTGGCGCTTGAAATTGGTCTTGCTAAAGACTTATATGATGAATTAGGAATATTACAAAGTGAATTGTTCAGAGCTAACAGACTTGTAGTAGATACAGGCATGCACCATAAGAGATGGACTCGTGAACAAGCAATGAAATACATGAAAGAAACAACCGGCATGTCTGATACTGAAGTAAGGGTAGAAATAGAACGTTACATTGTTTGGCCAGGCCAGGCTACAAGCTATAAAATGGGCATGCTTAAGATCCTTGAATTGAGGCAAAAAGCTAAAAAAGCGTTGGGAGAAAAATTTGATCTCAAAACATTCCATTCAATTGTTTTGGACCAAGGAAATGTCCCATTATTTATTCTTGAAGAACTAGTTGATAACTGGATAAAGGCTAGTTAATTTCTATTATAATTTCTTTTCTTCGAAACTTAATGCCATTTATACCAAAGAGGTTTCAAATCAATTTTTTCTTGTATTCTTAGTCTAATAATTTCTAGATCTTTTGAATTTGGGGACCAATCATTATAAAAGTCTTTAGGGAATTGATCGGTTTTAAATTTTTGATCAGGGTTAGGTTTCATTGCCTTTCGTTGCATTTCTTCAACGATTAATTGATATCTTTTATAAAGATATTTTCCCTTATTGTAAAAGAACTTTACGTGTCCAACATTAAGTGTAAATTCTTTGGGAAGATTTTGTTTGGTCTTCTTCCAATTTTTTGATTTAAGACTCCTTTGAAGTGCTGAACCCACCATAAATATCTCTCTATATTCTGCAACTAGGTGTTGGTTAGACAGCTCCCTTGGTTCAACCAAATTAATTCTTGTCATTTAAGCCTTATACATTAACTTGCACATTGTTAATACTAGAACTATAGTCAAAGTAACTTTATTACATTTTCTTGGGGGAGAATATAAATTATGAAAATAATAATAAGAACGGTTTTATTTTTCACTGTAGTTGCATTTAATTACCCGGTTCTTTCAGCTGATGGTAAATCAGCAGAATTAGAGGAAATTGTTGTAACAGCAAGGAAAAGAGAAGAAAATATTCAAGATACTGCTCTGTCTATAAGCGCTTTGTCCGAAGCTGATATAGCTGATAGATTTACTACAGATATAAGAGAGATGGCAGGGGATTCGCCTAGCTTACTAATAGATGATTTGCAGCAAGGGCCTGGTAGTCCAACTGCTATTTTTATAAGAGGTATTGGAGTTTCAGATGTTGAAAAGAACTTTGACCCTACTACAGGTGTATATTTAGACGGTGTGTTTATTGGTGCTAATTCTGGAGCAATGCTTAAAACAATTGATCTAGAACGAGTTGAAATTTTAAGAGGTCCTCAAGGGACTTTATTTGGAAGAAATACTGTAGCAGGAGTTATTCACCTCACTAGATCTAAACCTACAGGAGAACAAGGTGGAAAGGTTAGACTTGGATTTGGTGACTACGATACAACTGTAGCAGAAGGAGTCTTTAATTTTGCCTTATCGGATAGTGCGGCTGGAAAAGTAAGTTTTACTCAAAGAGAACAAGGTGAAGGATTTCTTACCAATCTGGTGGATAATCAAGATTTAGGCCGTTCTGAATATACTCAAGCCACATTGAATGTTTTGCTTAACCCGCAAGATAATCTAGAGATAGAACTAACACATACAACCGAGATGCAAGATCAAGATGCCCATACTTCTCTTAATCTCGGAGGAGCAACATCTTGGTGGTGCGCTGTGTATGGACAATGTTCACCTGGGTTAGGTATTCCTCAAAGTGGGGATCGATATTCGGTGTATAACGATGAAGCAAATCGAAGAGATGCATCTTTTGATTCCGATACGAGTATTTTTGAAGTGCGTTACGATATCTCCGATACAATGAAATTTGATTATATCTTCGGTCGTAAGACTACAGATGAAGAAGTTTATCAAGATTGGGACGGTACACCATTACCCCTTTATCATACGTCTCGCCCTGCTTCTTATGAACAAATAAGTCACGAATTTAGAATCACATCTGATTTGGATGGACCTTATAACTATGTTGCTGGAATCTACAAATGGGATTCTGAATACAGAATAGATTTGGTCAGCTTCATTGGGTTCTTTGATTTGTTTGGTGCAGTACCTACAACAGACCCTCTAACAGTTGTGCCACTTTATGCAACCACCCAACAAGAAACAGACTCAACAGCTGCTTTCTTTGAATTGGATTTAAACCTACGTGATGATTTGACTTTAACTGTAGGTGGAAGAACTATTGATGAAGAAAAAAGGTCTCAGGCTTGTGATGGACCTTATCCCGCTTGTCCTGTTCTAAATACAGACGCAAATGCAAGCTGGACTAAATTTACCCCTAAAATAGCTCTTAACTATCAAGCCAATCCAAACGTTATGGTATATGGACTTCATTCTAAGGGCTATAGGAGCGGTGGTTTTAATGGCAGATGGGGAAGTTTAAATTCCGCAACAGTGCCTTACGACCCTGAAACTGTTTCAAACACAGAATTTGGAATTAAAACAACACTAAGAGACAACAGAATACATTTCAATATAACTGTATTTTCAATGGATTATGACGACAAGCAAATTGATGCAGACGTGGTAGATCCAACGGCTGCTACGGGTAGATCCACGGTAACCAACAACGTGGCAGAAGCCACCTTTAGAGGACTGGAACTAGAACTGCATGCCCTGGTTAGTGAAAACTTTTCTATTGATGCAAATCTAGGTACTTTATCTGCAAAATTTGGAGAATTTTTTGCAGATTTTAATGGCTCGGGTACTGACGCTGATTATTCTTACTTAGAACCGTTAAGAGCTCCTAAATTGACTTGGACAGTTGGAGGTACTTATAACTTAAAAAATATAAACAAAGGGAATGCTTATATAAGAGGGAGTGCTCATCACATAGGCAAACACCATGTTTCTCAGCTGAACACCCCTACCACTTTTAATGACGATCAGCTTTTGGTAGATTTGTCAGTAAACTGGGTAATAAATGATGCAAAAGTGAGTCTTTTTGGTCGCAACCTTACAAATGAAGATGGATTTACTGTTGGTTATGATGTTTATGCAGGGGCAGCGTGGAGTTATGCAATGGCAAGAGCCCCTAGAACTTGGGGTGCCGAGTTGACATATTCTTTCTAAATTTTAAAATGTAATTAATAAATAAGGATTAACAAATGAAAGTAGGAATGTTAATGGTCTTTCAGAACTTTAAAGATCAAATCACTGATACAGAGGCTTACCAGAGGGATATGCACATTGCTGATTTAGCAGAACCATTAGGATTTGACGTTCTTGGTGCAGTTGAACATCATTTCAACAGTTATGCCATGGCCCCAGATGGAATGCAATTTCTGTCTTACATGGCAGGAAGAACTAAGACTATTGAATTAATGACAGGTGCCGTCATCCTGCCTTGGTGGGATTCGCCCCTTAGAGTTACTGAAAAAATGATTCTGTTAGACCATCTAAGCCAAGGAAGAGCGCTCTTCGGGGTTGGGCATGGTCTCGCAAAACGTGAGTATGATGTGTTTGGTGTTGACATGGGGGAAGCCAGGGAACGCTTCGACGAGTCAGCAGAAATAATTATTCAAGGCCTGGAATCTGGCGTTGTCGAAGCAGACGGTAAGTTTTATAAACAACCACGAACTGAAGTAAGACCTGGTCCATTTGCTAGTTTTCAAGATCGTTTATATTCAGTAGCCATGTCATCACATTCAGTGCCTAAAGTAGCTGCAATGGGTGCAGTTATGATGTGTTTTGCTCAAAAACCTTGGGAAGAAATGACTGATCATTTTGGCACCTATCGTGACCTGTATAAAGAACATCATAATAGGCCAGCACCTCCGCCTATATGTGTCGACTTCCTTTGTTGTGATGAAAATGGTGATCGTGCTCAAGAGTTAGCAAGAGAGCATATGGCAAATTACTACGTCACAGTCATGGAACATTATGAAATGGCCAGCAATGTTTTTGATGGTGTTAAGGGCTATGATGATTATGCCAGCGGAGCAGAAGTACTGCGTGAAACCGGAATGGAGGCTGCAGGCGAAGCATTTGTAGACGTTAATACTTGGGGGACCCCTCAACAGATACTAGACAAGCTTGAAAGTAGAAAACAAGCTCTAGGAGATTTTGACCTTACTGTACAGATTAGTTACGGCGGTATGACCTTAGAAAATGCCGAAAAAAGTATGAGACTTTTTGCAGAGAAAGTTCTCCCCGAATTACAGTCGTGGGCAAGAGTTGGAGAAAAAGTAGCTTAGATTAAAATTAAGGAAGATTTTTCTTTTTTAATTTAAAAAATCTAGAGACCCCATCTAAAGGTATATTTTGAGTTCGATAGCTAAAGTAGAGAGAGTAGTTAGCGTGCCTAAACAATATTTTTGGGGTAGGCTGCTAGACTTTGGAGATATAAAATCTTTTCTTCCTGAAAATATCGATAACGTTGAGTGTACTGGTAATGAAATTGGTTCTTTAAGGCATATAACCCTGGGAGAGATAACTGGCTATCCCGGAGAAGTGGTGGAAAGATTGGAGGGAATTTACGGGGATAATTTCTTCGTTTACTCAGTTATAGATAAAAGCTGCTTACCTTTTACCGATTACGTATCTTGTGTGTCTGTTAAAGAAGTTTCTAATTCGGAATGTGAAGTGTGTTGGCACAGTCACTGGAAAGCAGATGGACTTGAAGAAAAAGAAGTAAAAATTATGTTAGAAGGGTTTTATGAGCTTATTTTTTCTAACGCTGAAGAGCAATTTTTGAATTAATAAAAGGGGTAGTTTAAATACTTTAAATAAAGTTTTTTTACGACATAAATAAAAGTAATACAGACTAGGAGATAGATATGAGTAAATACCGTTTTCCCGAAGGTGGTGCAATAGTTTTTGGTGGTTCCGGTGGACTAGGAACTGGAGTAGTTGAGTTATTAGGAGATTGCGGGGTTAATGTTGCCTTAAGTTATTTATCTAATGAGAAAGTAGCCAAGAATAATTTAGAGAGTCTAGAAAAAAAAGGAGTTGAAGGAATGATTAAGAAGGTAGACCTTCTAGACCTCGAATCAACTACTTCCTTTGCAAATGAAGCCAAACAGAAATTTGGAAAAATTCACTCTGTAATTTTTGCTACTGGTCCTTTTTTAAACATCTTACCCATTATGGATGCTAATCCTGAGGATGTTTACTCTACGCTGGATACTGATATAAAAGGTTTTTACCATGTCATTAAAGCAACAATTCCCTTACTACGTGAAGGCGGCGGGGGTTCACTTACGGCCTTAACTACAGCTGCTATCCATAAGTATATAAGTACAGATGGGCTTTCTTCAGTACCAAAGGCAGGTGTTAAGCATTTATGCACTGCGATTGCTAGAGAAGAAGGTGAGAACGGAATTCGTGCTAACTGCGTTGCTGTTGGGTTGATAGCAGTTGGTTTGTCTCAAGAGATAGAATCTCCTCCAGGAGGTATTCTTGACCAATGGATGCAACAGGTTCCTCTGAACAGACCCGGAGCTCCTGAAGAATTATCTGACGCCGTAGTTTTTCTTGCTTCTGAAAATGCAGGCTATATCAGCGGTCAATCTCTTCCGGTAGACGGTGGCTACTCAGCTTAATCTTTGGAATTTAAAGAAAAAAAAATTCTAGTAATTGGTGGTAGCAGTGGCATCGGAAGGGGAATTGCCAACTGCTTTCTAGACCTAAATGCAGAAGTTTGTATTACAGGAACTAAAAAATATATTGAAGACTATGGCTTAGAAGATGCGGTTTCCCGAAAGTCAAAATATATACAATTAGACTTACTAAATCCGGAAGCTCTTGAGAGTTTTGTTATTCCTTTTGACTCCCTTGATGTTTTAGTCTGTTCTCAAGGAACTGTTCAATACAAACGTAAGGAATTTGAAATGGAAATTTTTAGAGAAGTTTTAGATCTGAACTTAACTTCAATGATGGCATGCTGTCAAAAATTTAAGCCTCTAATGACAAATCTTGATACAAATATTATTTTACTCGGATCAGGAGCTAGTTATAAAGCTACCAGAGGGAATCCAGCCTATTCAGCCTCTAAAGGAGGAATTTTAACTTTAGTGAAGACTTTAGCTGAAGCTTGGGCTAGAGAAGGCATTAGAGTAAACGGTATTGCACCAGGGTATGTAGCGAGCAAATTGACTGAAGTAACTTTTAAAGATAAAAACAGGTACGAATCTTCTTTAAAAAATATACCGTTAGCAAGATGGGGAGAGGCAGAAGACATTGGTCATACGGCTTGTTTTCTAGCAAGCTCGAAAGCTAGTTATATTACCGGTCAAATGATTACAGTTGATGGGGGTTTAGGTTTATCGTAAATTAGTTTTAAGTTAAGGAGTTAATATGAGTTCAAAAGAAAATGAGATAGTTATTAAGCATCAGAAAGATTTATTAGAGGTTTTTGGTTCGGTATTGGATGAGAGAATTGGCATGAAACACTCTCGTTACGTTATAGATGATTATTTT
This sequence comes from Gammaproteobacteria bacterium, assembly GCA_015660645.1. Lineage (GTDB taxonomy): Bacteria > Pseudomonadota > Gammaproteobacteria > Magnimaribacterales > Magnimaribacteraceae > CAJJAM01. The sequence goes on along the minus strand of DQKS01000044.1, from coordinate 2,279 downwards.
AGTGCCGATGAATCTATTAAGCCTTGTTGTGGAGCTGTACCCGTTAGTGCTGAGGGCATCTATGCTCTCTGGATGACGGCTGAAGGTGCTGATCCCAATAAACGTCTTCTTTATTTGCATGGAGGAGGATATATCTTAGGATCTGTTAGAGGTTATCAGGGCTTAGCCAGTTATCTTTCCAGTGCAACCGGGGCCAGTGTATTATTAATAGATTATAGTTTAGCCCCTGAAAATAAGTTTCCAGCTTGTATTGAGGATGTAAAGACAGCATTTAACTGGATGTTGGAGAACGGACCTGATGGGGCCTCTCCAGCTGGAAAAACTTATATTGCAGGTGATTCTGCCGGAGGGGGTTTGTCTTTGGCGTCCACTTTAGCGATGAGAGATGAGGGACTAACCCTCCCCGACGGAGTGATAGCTCTATCCCCTTGGACCGAACTTGAACCGACCTCAACTTCTTTTGAAGAAAATAACGAAACTGATCCATTCTTATCTAGGGAAGGAATTACAGGGATGGCAGATGCTTATGTAAATTCTCAAGAAGAGAAGACAAATCCCCTTGCTTCACCTCTATTTGCATCTTATAAAGGTTTCCCAAACTTACTGATCCAAGTTGGAAGCAGAGAAATGTTGCTTGATGACGCCAAAAGAGTGGCGCAGAAAGCTAAGGACGAAGGATGTGAAGTTGACCTGCAAGTATGGGAAGACATGGTTCATGTTTGGCAGGGCTATGCACCTTTTTTACCTGAAGCTGTAGAGGCCTTAGAAGCCATAGGGAATTTTATTAATGAGAAGACTTGAAGATAAAGTAGCCTTAATAACGGGAGCGGCAAGCGGCATAGGTTCTGCTCATGCAAGAGTATTTTCTTCGGAGGGAGCTAAGGTAATCATCGCAGATATTCAAGAAGAAAAAGCCTATGAAATTTTAAATACAATTAACGAGTCAGGTGGTGAGGCAATCTTTTACCATTTAGACGTGACTGACAAAACCGCTTGGAAAAGTTGTGTAACCGAGGCAGTAGAAACTTTCGGACAGCTTGACATACTCATTAATAATGCTGGTATATTTCACCCAGGTGGTCTAGAAGAAGAAACTGAAGAGGGCTGGCAAGAAATAATGGACATAAATCTTAAGGGAGTATTTCTAGGAATGAAAGCCTGTATCCATGAATTAAAAAAAATAGGTAATGCTTCCATTGTAAATATTTCTTCGCTATACGGTATTAAAGGAGCACCAGGATCTATTGCTTACAACGTTTCAAAAGCAGGGGTTCATCTAGCAACTAAAGCGGCTGCTTTAGAATATGCACGACTAGGTGTACGTATAAATTCAATACATCCCGGTCAAATTATTACGCCAATAATAGCTAACCTTACACCAGAGCAAGATTCAGCTATTAAGGAATCAATTCCAATGGGTAGATCTGGTCAACCAGAAGAGGTTGCTTACACTTCTCTGTTTTTATGCTCCGATGAAGCCAGTTATATCACTGGAGCTCAAATATTGGTAGATGGAGGTTGGGGAGCAGGCTAAAATTTTAAACTAGATATTTCTTCTGAATACTATAAGAATCTTAATTCTCATGCTCTTTGTTGCTTTCTAGTTTCTAAACTTTTAATTCCTATAATGCACTTGGTGATCTGACTTCTTTTTCTGATTCATAAAGTGTTGGAAGTAAATCTGCTAAATACTTCATCTCTTCTTGCGCATGGCGTTGTAAATCTTCTGAATTCTTCTTATTTACAGCAAACATGCGCACTAAAGCAGTATTTCCAATAAAACCCTGTATTGAGGAAACGGTATTGTTTCCTTCACGCTTAGCAACATGTCCCAACCAAAAACGAGTTCTCATTTCTGCTCCATCCGCTGTATTTCTTACGACGTGACACATTTTTGCTATGTTAATATTTTCTTCTAACAAGCCTACCCTCGCACAAATAACGAATGTGTTTTCATCATTTACCTCATAGCCAAAGAACTCTGCACTATTAACAAATTGTATTCTAAGCTTTGATAACTCGCCGCCTATGTATTCATGTACTAAATGGCTAGAACCTGCATTCTCTCCTGGCTTTTTATTTTCCCAATCCATCCAAACATGATCTTTAGGATGCCACCAATTGTAATGTTCTGTGGTTTGAAGAAAATCGGAGAACCACCAGCGCACCATGTCTGCTTTTACTTTGGGCATAGGGGTTCTTACTGCAACTAGATAAGACGCGTCAGACAATCTACGAACTTCGTTAACATAAACACCTGTTTGTTCTACCAAAGTTTT
>DQKS01000055.1 GCA_015660645.1 Gammaproteobacteria bacterium | reverse complement strand
GGTTTGCTAGAAATATCGTAAGTAACCCTAGCTACTTCTGGAATTTCATTGATAATTCTTGTAGAGACTTTCTCTAAAAATGCATGAGGAAGGTTTGCTGCTCTTGCCGTCATAAAATCAATTGTTTCCACTGCCCTTAAGGCTATTACGTATTCGTACCTTCTTGAATCTCCAACAACCCCAACCGATTTGACCGGTAGGAAAACAGCAAAAGCCTGACTTACTTTGTGGTAAAGATTTGCATTAGTTAGCTCTTCAAGGAAGATGTCATCCGCTAGTTGCAATGTTTTTATGTATTTGGGTTTTATCTCTCCCAGTATTCTCACGCCTAAGCCCGGCCCAGGAAAAGGATGTCTATCGATCAGTTCACTTGAGAGTCCAAGCGCTTTACCCAGTTTTCTTACTTCATCTTTGAATAAATCTCTTAACGGTTCAATGACCGGTAAGTTTAGATAATCCGGAAGACCGCCAACGTTATGATGAGATTTAATTACGTGTGCCGTTCCGTTTTTGTTACCCGCTGATTCAATTACATCGGGATAAATCGTGCCTTGTGCTAACCACTTAACTTTCTTGTCTTTTCTAGCTTCTTTTAGAAAAACATCGATAAATGTTTTTCCAATCGCTTTGCGTTTGTCTTCTGGGTCAGATTTTCCTTTGAGATCTTTTAAGAATGCTTTACCGGCATTTGCTCTCACTACCTTCATTCCAAATGAACGATCAAAGGTTTCCATGACCTGCTCGCCTTCATTCAATCTTAAAAGGCCATTATCAACAAAGATACAATGAAGTTGATCGCCAATGGCTTTATGCAACAGAGCCGCCACGACTGAAGAATCTACCCCTCCAGATAAACCAAGTAGAACTTTGTCTTTTCCAACCTTTTCTCTTATTTCAGCCACGGACTTATAAATAATATTTTTAGAATTCCAAAGACCCTGGCAATTGCATATTTCGCGGACAAAGCTTTTGAGTATTTTCTTACCTTGCGGTGTGTGGGTAACTTCTGGATGAAACTGTAAACCATAAATTTTCTTTTGAGGATGAAAAAAAGCTGCTATTGGACTGTTGGAACTTTTGGCGATGACTTTAAAACCCTCTGGAAGGCTAGTCACGTGATCTCCATGACTCATCCATACGGAAGTGTTCTTATTTTTTATATCCTTAAAGAGACCACCGCCTTGATTAATTATCTTTAAATCTGCATGTCCAAATTCTCTTTTACTAGCAAGTTCTACTTTTCCACCCAGCTGCTTGGTGATAGCTTGCATTCCGTAACAAACACCAAGAATGGGTATACCTAAACCGTAAATAGCAACAGGTACTTTAGGCGCTCCTTTTTGTTTTACTGTCTCAGGACCCCCCGAGAGGATAATGCCCTTGGCTTCAAATTCTTTTATGGATTTTAGAGATGATTGATGTGAATAAATCTCACAATAAACCCCAAGCTCTCTAACCCTTCTTGCTATCAATTGAGTGTACTGTGACCCAAAATCGATGATCAGGATCTTGTGGGCAAGAATATTCTTTGCCATATCTAAATTAACTTACTCTGTAATTAGGAGCTTCCTTCGTGACACTAACATCGTGCACATGGCTTTCATTTACGCCGGCGGTGGTTATCTGAATAAACTTTGGTTTGGTTTGCATGGTTTCTATATCTTTAGATCCTGTGTAACCCATACTTTGGCGAAGACCGCCCATCATTTGGTGAACTACTGCTTCCATCCACCCCTTGTAAGGAACTCGCCCTTCTATTCCTTCCGGTACTAATTTTTCATTTGCGTCTGCACTATCTTGAAAATAACGATCGCTTGAATCTTGATCACCCGACATAGCACCCATTGACCCCATGCCCCGGTAAGATTTGTAGCTCCTTCCTTGGTATAACTCTACTTCTCCTGGCGCTTCTTCCGTTCCTGCAAGTGCACCACCCAACATAACAGCATGTCCTCCTGCAGCAATAGCTTTAGCTAAATCTCCGGAAAAACGTATGCCCCCATCTGCTATCAAAGGAATACCTTTATTTCTTAATGCTTCAGATACATCTGCAATTGCAGTAATTTGCGGAACCCCAACACCAGTGACTATTCGAGTTGTACATATAGATCCTGGTCCAATACCAACTTTTACAGCGTCAACACCGGCTTTTACTAGTGCCAAAGCGCCTTCGGCCGTTGCGACGTTGCCACCTATGACTTGAATGTCTTTGTAGAGAGATTTGATTTGTCTTATTTGTTCTAACACACCTTCGGAGTGACCATGAGCACTATCAACCGCAAGCACGTCAACACCAGCTTTAATAAGAGCTTCTACTCTATCCATAGTGTCTTTCTTAGTTCCTATAGCAGCACCGACCAACAACCTTCCTTCTTCGTCTCTTGCAGCGTTAGGAAAATCTAGAGATTTATTAATATCTTTAAGTGTAACCAATCCTGTTAAAGTAAAGTCTGAGTCCACCAGCAATATCTTTTCTATGCGGTTGTCTTGCAAAAGACGTTTGATTTCATCAAGCTTTTCTCCCTCTTGTGCAGTTATAAGTTTTTCTTTTGGTGTCATAATTTCAGCAACCTTTGCCGAAGAATTTTGTTCATTTCTAAAATCTCTACTGGTAACAATGCCGACAAGCTGACCATCATCAACGACTGGCATGCCTGAAATCTTTAATTCGTTAGTTAACTGTATAAGCTCACCAACAAGATTATCGGAACGAATAGTTATGGGGTCTCTAACAATTCCACTTTCGTATTTCTTTACCCTTCTAACTTCCGAAGCTTGAGCTTCACAGGATAAATTTTTATGAATAATTCCTATGCCACCCTGCTCGCTTAAAGCAATACTCATCCTGGACTCTGTAACAGTGTCCATTGCTGCTGACAGTAGAGGTATATTTAAACTAAGAGAGCTTGTTAGTTGAGTTTTAAGATCGACATCTTTGGGTAAAATATCCGAGTAATCAGGAACCAAGAGGACATCGTCAAAAGTAAGGGCTGTATTTGATAAACGTAACATCTTTGAATTATACAGAACTGTATGAATTTATAAACATCGCAAAAATAGAGACTTAAAATCGCTTTACATAATCCAATGCAAGCTCTAACTTATATTGATAATAATTTGATATAAGGAAAACCCATGATCAAGATAATTGCATTTACTGCTTTGGTATATTTAGTACAACTTTTACTGCCTCTATTTTTAAAAGAAGGAAAAAAGGAAAAAGAAAGAGCAGCTAAAGCACTTAATAATTTAGGAGAATCTCTGCCAATCTTTTTGGCTCTCGCGATATTGTCTATAGTTCTTGGAATTGAAGAAAATACAGCTTTGGGTCTTTCTTGGCTTGTAAGTAGAATTCTCTTCGCTGTTTTATATATAAGCGGTATTGGAAGACAAGCGCCGAAAGAAGGTTCAGATTATGAACCTCAAGCTATCCGATCATTAGTGTGGTTTGTCTCTGTTATTCTTTTAATTTGGATGACCGTCAACCTGATCTAATGTTTGACATATAGTTAGCTCTTAACTATATAGTTTGTTTTATATAAAAAGGAGAAGAAATGATTTCAGAATTACAAAAACCACTTAACTCAGGTTTTGGTGCAAAAAGTGAACCTCATGAAGTTCTAAAAGATATCGATTTGTCAGGGAAAATAGCAATGGTCACAGGAGGCTATTCTGGAATTGGTCTAGAAACTTCTAGAGCTTTATCCAATTCAGGTGCACGCGTAATTGTCCCTGCAAGACGAGTTGATGTTGCCAGCAATGAATTAAATGGAATAGTAAATAAAGAAGATATATTACCGGTTGACCTAGGAGATTCTGATTCTACTGCTAAATTTGTAGATGATTTTCTTAAAACAGGCCTCGGCATAGACATACTTATTAATAATGCTGCGATGATGGCTTGTCCTGAAATGCCAACCAAAGAAGGATGGGATTTGCAGTTTGCAGTCAACCATATTGGTCACTTTATTTTAACGAAAGGGTTATTGCCTGCTCTAAGTCAATCGGAAAATGCTAGAGTTGTTGCCCTGTCCTCTACGGCCCATAAAATGTCCGGAATTAGATGGGACGATATCCACTTTAAAGACTCTTACGATAAATGGCAGTCTTACGGCCAATCAAAAACAGCGGCAAGTTTATTAGCCGTTGAACTAGATTCGCGTATGAAAGAAAAAGGCATCAGAGCTTTTGGTGTTCATCCTGGCGGTATCTTCACACCCCTTCAAAGGCATTTAGAAAAAGAAGAAATGATTGCTCTAGGTTGGCTTGGAGAAGACGGAGAGTTGTCTGAAATGGCAGCGAAAGCGTTTAAAACGCCTACTCAAGGTGCTTCAACAAGTCTTTGGTGCGCTACTAGCCCCCAACTCAATGGTGTTGGTGGTGTTTATTGCGAGAACTGTGATATTGCTGCTATTCAAGAAGAAGGTCCCACTGCTCGTTATGTGGGAGTAGCTGAGTGGGCTATAGACACTGAAGAAGCTTCTCGTTTATGGGAAGTTACTGAACAGACAATAAGCCAAACTGGATAAGATATTTAATTAATCATAATGAGTAACTGAGTTAAAATACCAGTTACTCATCAACCCATGAAAACAACATCAACTAATTCCTTCTTTGGATGGCGAATGGTAGCCATTGCAATGGCAATAGATTTCTTTGCAGTAGGCTTTGCTTTCCAAAGTTATCCTGTCATTCAATTAAAGCTAGAGCAAGAATTAGAACTAACCAGGGTAATGACAACATTAACCCTGCCTATTTTTATGGTCTGCTCTTCTCTCTTGTATCCAATTGTTGGAAAACTTCTTGATACCTTTTCAATTAGAAATGTTTTGTGTGTTGGAGGGTTAGTTTATGGTCTTAGTCTTATTTCTTTGTATTTCACTAATACTTATCTTGGATTTATTCTAATCTTTGCAATTCCCTTAGCTTTAGGAGCGAGTCTTTTTGGAAACCTATCTACGTCAAAATTGGTGTCTCAATGGTTCAATAAACACACGGGAAGAGCTTTAGGAATATCTGCCGTTGGCGTTTCTTTTGCAGGATTTATAGTCCCCCTATTAACTCAATATGTCTTGATGGATATTTTTTCTTTAAGTTGGAGAGAGGTTTATTTTACTTTTGGAATCTTTTTTATTTTCTTTATTACACCTTTGACATGGCTAAACGTAATTGATCATCCAAAAAACGTTGGTCAAATACCCGATGGAGAATTACACGATCCAAAGGACCCCAAACAAGAAGAAGGAAAAGACTGGACTATCCCATTATTACTAAGGAATAGGAATTTCTGGGTATTGGCTGGTGTTTTTGCGCTTCAGTTTAGTGCAATGATGGCCGTTCTAAGTCATATTACTTTGTTTGCCTCAGAAAAAGGTTGGGCGTCGCAAGCTGCTTTAATTTTTAGCATGTATGCAATTCCTGCCATGTTAAGTAAAATAATTTTTGGTCGACTCGTTGAAAACAAACTTGATGCAAGACTTGCAGTATCTATATCCCTTTTATTGCAAGGTTTAGGAATTATGTTAATTATGAGCGCCAATTCTCCTTACCAACTTGCAGCTATAATTGCTTTGTTCGGATTTGGTGGTGGTGCTGCCTTGCCTCTAAGCAATATTTTATTCGCTAGAGTCTTCACCCCAAGAAGTTTTGGTAGAGCCAGAGGCTTAGCACAACCGTTTATAGCGTTGTTTCAAGCAGGTGGAACTCCTTTAGCAGCTTTGCTCTATCAGTCGTATGGAAATTACCAAATGGCTTTCTGGGTACTTGCGTCTTTATTGGTTGTTGCAATACTCTTAATATGGTTCTTGCGATTATCAGAGCCAGAGTTTAAAGAAATTTAATTTTTTGTATTAATAAAGAATTGAATTAATTTATCCAGCTCTTCCACAAACTCCAAAGGTTTATCAAGCATTAGATGATGCCTGGCATCTTCTAGAGCGACAATAGGTGACCCTTTAGGTAAAAGATCTTTCATACCTGAAACGCCACTCCTTGCATTGAACTCGACAGTATTTTCTCCATAGAAGAATCCTACTGGACAATCTAAGTTACTTAAAATCTCTGCATGATCAGAACCAATCCTTAATGTGTCATAAGTTGAAGGATCAAAGGTCCAACTCCAGCCTTCCTCAGTTTCTCTAATTGATTTATCAGCAATAAAATCAATTAGGAATTGATTAACACATTCCTGGTCTGGCATTAGTCTAAATCGTCTGGAGAAATCTTCTTTATGATCCCGCATCTGCGGAGGTCTAGATTTAGGTTGATGGGCAAACCACTCGGCATGTTCTTCTGAAGGATATACTACAAAATCTACCAGCAACAACCCTTTCATGAAAGAGCTGTATTTTCCTGCAGTGATCAATGAAACCATACCTCCAAAACTATGCCCAACTACAATAGGTTTTTCCATTTTAGTTGCAGTAACAACTCCCCATACATCTTCTACAAAGGTATCCCTCTCATAACTAGATCGCCAATCACTCTCTCCCATGCCACTGAAGCTCATCACCACAAAGTGATACTTATCGGATAACAAAGCTCCTATAAATTGAAACCAATGGGCATGGGCATGATTGCCGTGAAGCATGATGACGCTTTGGTTCTTAGGATCGCCCCACTCCAAGAAATGGATATCTGCTCCGTTGATATTAACCCTAGAACTATTGTGCTCAACCTCTAGAGCTTCAGTAAACCACTTTGGTCTCTCTGTTATTAAGTCCATCTTAGCCTTTATTTCAATTGAAAAAAGAAACGATACTAGAGTATTGTTGTTTTAAATTAAATCTTTTTTTTATGCTATGCCCATGTATTTATGGGTTTGTAAACTTAATTTCCATCTTGGATTTTCTAAACAATATTGGATAGTTCTTTGGGTATTCTTATCTTTATCTTCGTTGTCCATGGGTTGCAAATAGAAGATCTCAAAATCTAGGTCTTCGAAGAAATTAGGGGAAACATTTTCTTGTGGATAAACTAATTTTAATTCATTGCCGCTACGAATCTTTAAAGTTGAATCTGCTTTAGGACTAACCGTTAGCCAATCTATATTAAGTGGTAAATCTAGCGTGCCGTTAGTTTCAACCGCAACTTCAAAATTTTTAAGATGCAAATGATCAACAACATTTTTATCCAATTGGAGTCCAGGCTCTCCGCCGGTGAAAACAACGTATTTATTTGATTCTTCATTTGGCCAGAAAGACTCAATGGCATCAGACAATTCCAATGCATTAATAAATTTTCCTCCCCCCGGACCGTCAACTCCCACAAAATCTGTATCACAGAAATTACAGACAGCTGTTGATCGATCTTTTTCTCTACCCGACCATAGATTACAACCCGTAAATCTACAAAAGACTGATGGTCTTCCAGTTCTTGCTCCTTCTCCTTGCAAGGTGTAATACATTTCCTTTATTTGATACATGTCTTTTATAAATATTCTAAAGGATCTATTGCGTTATTTGCTGCGAAAGATTCAAGTCTTTCATGACAGGCACCACACTCTCCACAAGCCAGGTCTTTTCCTTCGTAGCAGGTCCAAGTCAAACTGTAATCTAACTTCATTTCTAAACCGATTGCCAAAATTTCACTTTTACTCATGGAAATATAAGGGGCTTTAACTGCTATCGGAGAGTAATTAGCTATCTTTGCTACTGCATCCATCTTCTCTACAAATTCTGGCCGGCAATCAGGATATATAGCATGATCTCCTGCATGGGCTCCAAACCAAACCTCTTCTACTTCTTTTGTTACAGCGTAGCCTAAGGCTAAAGAAATTAGAATCATATTTCTATTGGGCACTACAGTAGATTTCATAGAATCATCTTCATAATGTCCCTTTGGAATATCAATTTCATCGGTTATAGAAGAACCTTGAAAAAGCTCCTTAATAGAAGAAACGTCTACAATCTTGTATTCAATCGATTCTTTTAAACAAAACCTTTCTACAAAGCTTAATTCCTTTCTATGTTTCTGCCCGTAATCAAAAGACAGGGTTAAAATCTCATTCTCTGAACGGATAGCCTCGTTTACTAATGTAAAAGAATCCAAACCACCCGAGTAAACGACAAGTATTTTTGTCATAGAAAATTATTTATTTAGATAGATTAAATCTGTTTTAGCTGCAGCTATGAAGTCATTCTTATGAAGACCCCCTATTTTGTGTGTCCACCAAGTCACTTGCACTTTTCCCCATTCCAAAAGGATTGCAGGATGATGGTCTTCTTCTTCTGCTAAATCAGCTACTGCATTGGTGAATAGGACCGAGGAAGAATAATCGTCAAATTTGAACTTTCGCGCTAATTGAAGAACAGTATCAGTTTTTAGAGTATACCAATCTGGTATCTGTTTAATTAACTCAGGCAACTCATCATCCGTTACCCGCGGAGCGTCAGCACGACAAGCTACACACTTCTGTTGGGTTAATTCTTCCACCTTATTTTTTAATACCGCCCAAAGTTAGATTCTTTGGATCTAATAATTTCTTTAATTTAGCTTTGCTTAAATCTGTTTCTTGAAGAGCAACGTCTATAACAGATCTATTTTCTTTGTAAGCTTTTTTTGCAATCTCTGCGGCCTTTGCATAACCAATCACGGGGTTTAGAGCAGTTACCAGAATAGGGTTTCTTTCTAAAGATTCTTCGATGTTGTCTAAATTGACTTTAAAGGTCTTAATGGCTTTAGGGCCCAATATATTCATAGCACCTGCTAAAAGGTTGACACTTTTCAAAACGTTGTAGGCAATAAGAGGAAGCATTACGTTAAGTTGGAAATTACCTGACTGTGCTCCAACTGTAACACTCACATCATTGCCTATTACATCTGCACAAACCATAGCTACTGACTCAGGAACAACAGGGTTAACTTTTCCAGGCATGATGCTACTTCCCGGTTGGAGAGCCTGCAACTCTATTTCGCCAAGCCCTGCTAAAGGTCCGCTATTCATCCATCTCAAATCATTAGAAATCTTCATCAAAGCTACTGACAAGTGCTTAAGTCTGCCTGATAACTGCAAGGGCACATCTTGCGAACTCAAGCCCCTAAAAAAGTTATCCATGGGTTTTGCTTTAGAGTTTGTTAGCTTTGATACCTCTTTACAAAATTCTTTTGAAAATCTTGGATGAGCATTGATTCCCGTTCCAATTGCTGTCCCTCCTTGAGGCAAATGAAGTAATCTTTCTAAAATATCTTCTAAAGACAATCTGGAATTCTTTAATTGCGATGACCATGCAGATAATTCTTGAGATAAATCTATTGGCATTGCATCCATCAAGTGAGTTCTGCCTGTTTTTATTATCCCTTTAACGCTTAGTCCTTTTGCATCGATAATGTCTATAAGATTGTTTAAAGCCGGCATTAATTTTTTAGTCATGTCTACATGACAAGACAAAAGAATGGCGGTTGGAATTACATCATTTGAGCTCTGACTCATATTCACATGATCATTTGGATCAATGTTTTCACCTGCATACTTTGTAGCTAAATTTGCTATAACTTCATTAGCATTCATGTTTGTGCTTGTACCTGAGCCGGTTTGAAAAACATCTACGGGAAATTGACTACCGTGTTTATTTTGCCAAACTTCCTTGGCCGCTTTTGAGATTGCTTTTTGTTTCTTAGCTTCCAATAAACCCAAAGTTTTATTTGCTCTTGCTGAAGCATCTTTGATAACACCCAAAGTAGATATAAAAGAATCAGTGAAAGGAAGATTCATTAAAATTCCACTAATAGAAAAATTATTAACAGCTCTTTGAGTTTGGGCTCCCCATAAAGCCTTCTTGGGAACCTTAACTTCACCCAAACTATCTTTTTCAATTCTGAATTGTTTATACGCCATATGTTACCTTCTACAATAAAATGCTTAAATATATTTATATTTTAGCAAATAAGACTAGAATTTAATTCTATTGATTAAAAATAGTAAGGAGAACGGAAAGAATGGAAAAGATTGATGTAAACCTAGGAAAATTACCCCAAAAGGAAAGAGGGTCTCTTGTGCCTATAGAATGCAAAACTATTGAAGAAGAAAGAAGACAACAACTTGAAAGATTGGCGAGTGGATTTAGACTGTTTGCACATTTTGGTTTTGATGAAGGTCTGGCGGGGCATATCACTCTTAGGGATCCTGAATTCCCTGATCATTTCTGGGTAAACCCTTTCGGAGTTCATTTTAATCAGATGTGTGTATCGGATTTACTTTTAGTGAACCATGAAGGAGATATTGTGCAAGGTGATAGGCAACTAAATACTGCTGCATTTGCTATACACTCTAGACTACATAAGGCAAGATCAGATTTGAATGCAGCTGCTCATTCTCATTCTATGTACGGAAAAACATTTTCTTCTTTAGGGAGACTGCTTGAACCTATTACCCAAGATTCTTGTGCCTTCTACGACAACCATGTTTTATTTGATGACTACACAGGCGTTGTGCTTGAAACCGATGAAGGAGATAGAATAGCAAAAGCGTTAGGTAAAAAAAGAGCTGCAATCTTAAAAAATCACGGTCTTTTGACCACTGGTAAAACAGTTGATGAGGCTGTTTGGGGTTTCTTATCCATGGATAGATGTTGCCAATCACAGTTACTTGCTGAATCGGTAGGGCAAATGGAAAGAATATCTGATGATGTAGCAGAATTGACCAGAGGCCAAGTAGGCTCAGACTTTGGGATGTGGGCTAGTTACCAACCTATGTATGACTTAATGCTAGACAAGGACGACAGTTTCTTAAACTAAGATTTTTCCACAAAGCCCCAATTTCCCATATAGTCTATAAACTTTTGAGATAAACCTTCTTTAGCAAGATATTCAGCGGTTACAGGAATCACAGATGGACTAAATTCTGGATCCTCTTGGTATAAAAGAGGAAAATTATGATGAAGTATGGCTCCCCTTCCAATCATCACCCAATCCACGCCTTCTTCCACAGCTCTAGTTGCATCCTGTGGGGTTCTTATGTTGCCCGCAACACCCAAACGGGTGTCATCCCTCTTAAGTTCTACAAAATGTTTTATAAGTGACTTCCCTTTATGTTCTTCTTCTTGAGGTTCTTTAAAAGCATCCCATAAAGACATATCTAAAAAATCAATCTTTCCTGAGGTCATTAATTTTTCAGCAAGTTCTTTTGATTCTCCTAGGAGAATACCGAATCTTTCTGAAGACAAACGAACGCCCAACATAAAATCATCTCTACAACTAGCACGTATACCATCAATTATTTCAATTAATATCCTAGAGCGATTTTCTAAACTTCCACCATACTCATCTTTTCTTAAATTAACTTCATGACTGAGGAATTGACATAAGATATATCCATGTGCGCCGTGTAATTCGACACCATCAAATCCGGCCTTCTCGGAACGGATAGCTGCACCTATAAAATCGTCTCTTAATTGATGCACCTCTTCCAATGATAATTCTCTAGCTGAGAACTCTTTGTTGTCAGAGGGACATACAGGATCTTCGCCAATTAACTCTTTTGGCGATCGCATACCCGCGTGATGCACTTGTAAAATAGCAACACTATTATGAGACTTAATCTCTTTAGACAACCTAGAAAGACCTTCTAATTGCTGATCAGAAAACACCCCCATCTGACCAGGAAAGCCTTTTCCAATAGCTTGGACGTGTGAAGCACACGTCATAGTTAACCCAAATCCTCCCTTGGCACGCATAGTTAACCAATGAAATTCTTCTTCGGACATAAGTCCATCCTCATGACTCTGTGAATTAGTTAAAGGCGCCAACATGAATCTATTCTTCATGTCTGGTCCTCTTGTGAAACTTAAAGAACTTAAGATTTTACTCACTTAGTTGCTCCTAAAATTGAAGGGCCATTCTAAATCCAGAAAAAAGAAATACAAGTATTAAATATATGTGTACTGGTATGAAAAAATATACCTTAGTCACCTAGTTTTTCTTCAACTTGCCACAGGGTATCTTTACCAAAAAACATCTCGTCACCTACAAAAAATGTGGGTATTCCAAAAACACCTCTTTCAACAGCTGCTTCGGTATTTGAAATTAATTGCGCCTTTATTTCAGGGTCCTGCATTTGCTCCAATAACTTGTTTGAATCAAACCCTGATTCTTCAAAAGCAGCCTTTATAACCTCAAGGTCATCCATCTTTTTAGGTTCTTCCCACATATGAACTAGAATCTTATCTATGTAGTTCTCAAGATACCCATCCTTTTCTGCAGCTACAGCTCCTCTAATAATCTGAAGACTCATAACAGGAAAATGGGGATTCATTTGAAAAGCATGCAAGTCATGTCTCTGAATGAATCTTTGCATTTCCAAAGATTGATACTCATTTTTACCCTTCACTCCAAAGAACTGCTCCATAGGGGGCTTATTATTAGTAGCTTTAAATATACCTCCCAATAAGACAGGAATGTAATTAATAGTAGCCCCTGTTCTTTCCTTTATAGGCGCTATGGCCTTATGACTTAAATAAGCATTAGGGCTTGCAAAATCAAAATAAAAATCAACTGTCTTGGTCATCGTCATCTCCTCTGCGTTCCATAATTTTAAGTATATCTGAGTAATCCAGCGTTAAACAATATCCATTATTAAAAGCATCAAATTCATTCTGTGGAAGATCTCCTCCATAAGACATTGTAAAAAGTATTTGGCATTTTTCTTCTTTTGTTAACCTTTGATCTCCCGACATTTCATCAACCATAGAATTCACTGTCACCTCATTATCGACCATACTTAACCCTTGGCCTTCCTCCGAGTCTAGAATCATATATTTTTCTTTCTCCGACCATGCATTCCATTTAGGTAGATCTTCTGATCTGCCTGTCCCAGGATCTCCCGTGTATGCAAACTCTGCCCAATAAGACATCATTTGATCAGACAATCTTTTAGCCCCATCGTAAGAGTCTCTGACGACTAGATTTTTGATCAAGGTATTGTCAAAAGCAGCAGGAAAGAGAAAAAGGAGTTCTAAAGCATGAGCAGCGCCTACCAGGACTCCAAAATCCATTCCATTTATTACAGGCAAATCATCCCAGTCAAATCTATAAACATAAGTACTAGCATGTCCAGAAGCAACAAGTTGCCTTGCCGGAGTATCTGCAGCCCTTTCTTTCCATGAGTCAGCAGCGTATTGATTAACCGCATTGTAAAAATCTGGCTTCATTATTTCCAAAGGCAGTTCTTCAATACCAGCCCAAGAAGCAGCGGTTGCAATAATACCCTCGCCTTTACCCCACCTTACAAATCTAGGATTGTTCATATTAAAAAGCTTGCTTTCATATCTGTTAGTACCAAGAATGATCGGCACTCTAGACATTTTTTGATTAGTAAAATATTCATAAATACCTTTTTGTCCTAAAACATATCCGTCATTAAAAACCCTCGTCATGCCTCCTTTCTTTGGTCTTGCATCTCTGTAGGCAGTCAGAAGTTCTTCGGGAGTCCTACTGCGAAGATAATCTTCAGATTCTTGCAAAGACATTGAGTCTTGTATATTTTTTGCTTCTAGGAGTGTTGATGCCTTTTCTTCATTTAATAAAAGCCAGCTAAGCACTTCTTTAGAACTTTGAATTCCAGAAACTCCATTTTCAGGATAATAAGATTCTGCTTCATCAAGGTCTGAATGAGAAACAATCCCGCTTTGCACTATCGCTTTATGAAATAAGCCTTCGGCCAAAGGAGAGGCATAAAGTGCCGCTACATTATGTCCTCCAGCTGACTCGCCATAGATAGTTACATTATTAATATCACCGCCGAATACAGAGATATTGTCTTTGACCCAACGTAGAGCCATAATATTATCTAAGGTACCAAAGCTACCAGAAGCATCTTCTAAGGTAATATCTCCTTGTCTTAAAGAAGGATGCCTAAACCAGCCTAAGTTAGACATTCTATATTGAACAGTCACTACAATGACTTCATTATCAAAGACTATATTGCTAGGGTTGTAAGTGTCTGCTGAACCAGTTGTATTTCCACCGCCGTGTATCCATACCATGACAGGAACTTTCTTTTCTCTTAACTCTTCAGTCGACCAAGCTGGGGTCCAGACATTTAAATAAAGACAGTCTTCTGATCCTATCCAATCTTCTCCACCACCGAATAGGCCTCCAGATTGAAAACAAGCATCTGCAAATTTATTTGCCTCAAATTTTGAGTTAAAAGCTTTTGACTGCAACGGAGCCTTCCATCTCAAATTGCCAACTGGAGGTTCTGCAAAAGGAATCCCTAACCAAGCAAAGGTATCATTATCTCCCTCAATACCAATCACCTCACCTTGATTGATAGTTCTTTGAGATTCTTCAGCTAAATCATTTGAACAACCAGTTATTAGTATGGCTATTAAGATAAAAATTAAATTAATTTTAGTCATTTTTCTTCCCTATTCCCTCTGGTTAAGCCTCCTTATATTGAAAAAGGCAAAACCTTGTTTTATTGATTTGGTATAAAACTCATGATGTCATAGACATTTATCTTTGTCGCCTAGATATAGGAATAGATTTTTACCTTTTTTTTTAATGAATTTATTACTGTCTTCCTTTACTATCTTTAAACAGAAATCTATTTGAAGAGTTAAGGAGTATAAGAATGCAAATATCACCAATCGGAACGTTATCTAAAGAAATTAATGATATTAGATTAAGAACCGCAGACATAGTGGCTAATAAAATTATCCCTAATGAAGAAATTATCTATGCCGGAGGGGAAAAATCAAAAAAATTAAGAAAAGAAATCAATAAAGAAGTCAAAAAACAAGGACTCTGGGCACCTCACTTACCTGAAGAATATGGTGGTATGGGCAATGGATTTCTGGTTCACGCCTACATGAACGAGATTCTAGCCTGGTCTCCTCTTGGTAATAGATTATTTGGGGTAATAGCTCCAAACTCTGGTAACCAAAAGATCCTTGTTAAATATGGAACTGATGAACAAAAAAAGAAATGGCTGATTCCATTAATTAATCAAGAAATGGAGTCGGGGTTTTCTATGACTGAACCCGATTCAGCTGGTTCTGATCCTAGATCACTAAAAACTACAGCCGTGAGAGAGGGGGATGAATGGGTAATCAACGGCCATAAGATCATGACTTCAAATGGAAATAGAGCAGACTTTCTTATTGTGATGTGTAAAACCGAAGAAGACAGCGATGATGGAAATGCTAATTTAAGAATGACACAAATTATTGTTCCAACAGACACTCCCGGATTAATAAAAGTCCGATCAGTACCTATATGGGGACATACTGGTGGTGATCATATGGAAATAAAATATGAGAATGTCAGAGTCCCCGTAGAAAACGCTTTAGGAGCTCGAGGTTCAGGTCACCAAGCAGCACAAGATAGATTAGGTGCGGGAAGAGTCTATCATTGCATGAATACTATAGGTCAAATGTGGAGAGCCTTTGACATTATGGTCAAGTACTCAACACAACGTGAAGTTCATGGAGG
>DQKS01000002.1 GCA_015660645.1 Gammaproteobacteria bacterium | reverse complement strand
TTATTGTTTTTAGCTCTATTTCTTCTACTTTCTCTCACAGTCATAGAGGGGTTGTAAATTGGAAATTAATTAAGATAGTTGCCCCCAGCATTTGTGTAGGATCAGCCTTAGGTGGTCTCACGGCTGGTGCTATTGACAGCAGCACCCTACAAGGTCTTGTATCCTTATTTCTTGTAATAGCCTCTATTCAATTAATTTTTGAATTTCCTCCACCAACCCAAAACCCCCAAACTTCAATTATTGGACCAGTTATAGCAGGAGGAGGTATAGGCTGGCTCTCAGGAATTTTTGGAATTGGAGGGGGAATATTCTCTGTCCCTTATTTTTACCACAGGGGTCTCAAAATGATGAATGCCATAGGAACTTCTGCTGCTTGTGGAATTCCTATAGCATTGTCCGGCACCATTTCATATATTTATGTGGGGTTTGACGAAAAAATCTTACCGAATAATTCTTGGGGTTATGTTTACTTTCCGGCTGCTCTAATAGTAGGCATAGTAAGTTCTTTGACTGCAAGCTTTGGTGTAAAAATAGCTCACAGAATGAAACAAAAAAAACTTCGAATTGCCTTTGCATTTATAGTTATTATTATGGCCTTAAACTTATTAACACACTAAATGAATAAAGAATCTGAAAGAAATACATCTTATTGGAAAACAAATTTAAAGATTATTTCATGGCTTATGATTGTCTGGTTTCTATGCTCCTTTGGATTTGGAATTATTTTTTCAGATACGTTAGACCAATTTAGAATTGGCGGCTTTAAACTAGGATTCTGGTTTGCTCAACAAGGCAGCATATATATATTTATACTGCTTGTATTTGTATACGTTTACCTCATGAACAAACTTGATAAGAACTACTCAGAGACAGAAGAAAAGGATTGATTTTGGAAGTTCAGCAACTTACATATTTATTTGTCGGCCTGTCTTTTGCGGTTTATATCGGCATAGCAATATGGTCTAGAGCCGAATCTACCAATGATTTCTATGTTGCTGGTAAAGGCGTTCATCCGATAGCAAATGGCATGGCCACTGCTGCAGATTGGATGTCTGCAGCCTCTTTCTTGTCCATGGCGGGGTTAATTGCCTTTCTAGGTAAAGACGGTTCTGTTTATCTAATGGGATGGACGGGCGGGTATGTGCTGCTAGCACTATTCCTTGCTCCCTATCTTAGAAAATTCGGTAAATTTACAGTTCCTGATTTTATTGGGGAAAGATACTATTCAAGTTTCGCTAGAAAAGTAGCTGTGTTATGTCTTATTTTTATATCTTTCACTTACATAGCAGGTCAAATGAGAGGCGTAGGAATTGTCTTTTCAAGATTCCTTGAAGTAGATATCAATACAGGCGTTATTATTGGAATGGGAATTGTATTTTTTTATGCCGTATTGGGAGGCATGAAGGGTATAACCTACACTCAAGTAGCTCAATATTGCGTATTAATCTTTGCCTATCTTGTGCCTGCTATATTTATTTCTATATTAATGACTGGTAACCCTATCCCCCAGCTTGGTTTTGGGAGCACCTTGGTTGATAGTCCAGTGTACTTACTAGATAAACTAGATCAGGTTACCGTTGATCTGGGTTTTAACGAATACACACAAAATTCAAAAAGCGTTATTGATGTTTTTTGTATTACAGCTGCGCTTATGTTTGGCACTGCAGGATTGCCTCATGTTATCGTCAGATTTTTTACGGTACCTACGGTAGCAGATGCTAGAAAATCAGCTGGATATGCACTAATCTTTATAGCTCTCCTTTATACAACTGCCCCAGCAGTTTCTGCGTTTGCAAGAATGAATCTAATAGATTCTATTCAAGATAAAGAATATTCAAGTGCTCCGAGTTGGTTCAAGAATTGGGAAGAAATTGGATTAATAGCTTGGAAAGATAAGAATTCTGATGGCGTAATACGCTATTCATCAGGAGATGCTGTTAAAGGAAGACCCGTTTATGATACTGAGAGAGGTAAATCAGGAGAAAGAAAACTCTTGAACACTCCTGATTTAACAAACGAAAATGAGGTTTATATAGACCGAGATATTATCGTTCTAGCCAATCCTGAAATAGCAGAACTTCCAGGTTGGGTTATAGCGCTAGTTGCTGCTGGCGGTTTAGCAGCTGCACTTTCTACAGCAGCAGGTTTGTTACTTGTTATATCGTCTTCAATTTCTCATGATTTGCTTAAGAAAACTTACTTGCCAAAAATTACTGAAAGACAGGAACTATTCTTTGCACGAATCTCTGCTGCAGTAGCAATTGCCATTGCAGGTTTATTTGGTATTTATCCACCGGCATTTGTAGCACAAGTAGTTGCTTTTGCATTTGGATTAGCCGCTGCTACCTTTTTTCCTGCTTTATTTATGGGGATTTTTTCTAAAAGGCTTAATAAAGAAGGTGCAATAGCAGGAATGTTAGTAGGCTTAATCTTTACAGCAACTTACATCATCTACTTTAAGTTCCTTTACGTAGATCTGAACACTTCCGAAAACTGGTTTATGTCTATTTCTCCTGAAGGCATAGGGTTTGTCGGAATGATACTGAACTTTGTTGTAGCTATTTTAGTTTCTTCGGCCACAAAACCTCCGCCTCAAGAAGTTCTTGATATGGTAGAAATGATAAGAAAGCCAGAATGATCTTACCTGAAATAGATCCGGTTGCTCTACAAATTGGTCCTTTAGCTATTAGATGGTATTCGCTAACCTGGTTGGCAGCTTTTATTGGAATTTATTCGCTAGCGAAATACAGATTAAAAGTATTCTCAACAGAACAACTAAGTGATCTCATGTTCTACGGTCTTCTTGGAGCTATGTTGGGTGGCAGAGCTGGATATTGTTTTTTTTATGGCGTAGATCAATTGATTGAAGACCCGCTGTGGTTTTTTAGAGTTTGGGAAGGCGGATTATCTTTTCATGGAGGTCTTTTGGGAGTTCTCCTAGCAGTATATTTTCTTGCAAGATCTTGGGGAGTTAGATTTTTTGAAATTTTAGATTTTATAGCACCTTCGGTGCCTCTTGGTCTTGGAGTTGTAAGAATTGGTAATTTTCTAAACTCTGAGCTTCTTGGTCGCCCAACTGACCAAAGCTGGGGTGTTGTTTTTCCTTCAGACCCTTCTGGTTTATTAAGACACCCCTCTCAACTTTACCAAGCATTCAGTGAAGGAGTGCTACTATTAATTTTTTTATTATGGATAGCAAGGAAACCAAAACCTTCTATGGCTATTTCGTCTTATTTTCTTATTGGTTATGGAACTGTAAGAACAGTAACCGAGTTCTTCAGAGAGCCAGATGCCCACATAGGTTTTGATGCTTTTAATTTTTTAACTAGAGGGCAGCTGTTGTCGATACCAATGGTATTAGCAGGCCTTCTTTTATTATTTTTTTCTTATAAACTTTCCAGAAAAAATGAAACAATATCTTGATCTAATGAAATACATCCGAGATGAGGGTGTAAAAAAAGAGGATAGAACGGGAACAGGAACTATTAGTGTTTTTGGGTACCAAATGCGCTTTGATCTAGCAGAAAGTTTTCCTCTCCTAACAACCAAAAAGGTAAACCTTGATTCAATTAT
>DQKS01000006.1 GCA_015660645.1 Gammaproteobacteria bacterium | reverse complement strand
TTAATTAAAGATGAATTTAGAGAAATTAATAAATCCTGGGATTCTTAACTTAAAACCTTATCAGCCTGGGAAACCTGTTGAAGATTTAGAAAGAGAGCTGGGTATCAAAAATGCCATAAAGCTTGCGAGTAATGAAAACCCTATGGGGCCAAGTCCTTTCGCTATACAAGCTGTTAATAATATTCTATCTGGTCTCCATCGATACCCTGATGGGAATGCTCTGAGATTAAAAGAAGCAATTTGTAGTGATCAAAATGTTGAGTTAGATCAGATAACGGTTGGCAATGGTTCCAATGACATTATTGAATTTGTCGTGAGAAGTTTCCTTTCATCAAAAGACAGTGCTGTTTTTTCTGAACATGCATTTGCCGTCTATCCTTTAGCAGTACAAACAGTTGGAGCTCAAGGCATTGAAGTGCCGGCAAAAGATTGGGGACATAATCTTTCGGCCATGAATAAGGCTATTCAAAAAAATACTAAACTTATTTTTATAGCTAATCCCAATAATCCTACCGGTACTTTTATAGCTCGTGATGAAGTAATTTCTTTTTTAGATAGTGTTAGTAAAGATGTGATTGTCCTATTGGATCAGGCATATTTTGACTATGCGTCTTATGAGAATAGTGATATTGGTTTTGAATTTATCAATGAATTTCCTAATTTAATTATAAGTAGGAGCTTCTCAAAAGCTTATGGACTGGCAGGTTTTAGGGTTGGTTATTCTGTTTCTTCAAAAGAGATAGCAGATTTCTTAAATCGTGTTAGGCAGCCTTTTAATACAAACTCCCTAGCATTAGCCGCAGCTGAGGCTGCTTTATCCGATAAAGATCATATGTTGAAATCATTAAAAATGAACATAGAGCAAAAATCTCTTTTGTACAAAGGACTTAAAGACTTGGGTTATCAATACATTCCTAGTGCTGGGAACTTTATTTGTTTTGATTGCAAACAAGATGCCGAACAATTATTTAATAAGTTATTGAAAGAAGGGGTAATTGTTAGGTCTATGGGGGTTTATAAAATGCCTAATCATTTACGAGTAACAATTGGCCTTCCTGAAGAAAATAATATCTTCTTAGAAAAATTGGCTAAAGTTGGAAGTTAATTATGAGCTCTAGCTTGTCCTTTAAAAATATTTTAGTAGTAGGGTTGGGCCTAATTGGAGGGTCAATTCTTCAATCTCTAAAATCAAGGTCTTACCAAGGAAATACTTATGGTATTGATTCTAATTTATTGGCTATAGACAAAGCTAACGAACTTGGATTGATAGAAAATAAAGATAAAAATATAAAAGGGGATTTACAAAATCTATTAATAATTTTTTCAGTTCCTACGCTTTCTATAACTAAAGCTATAAATGATCTTAATCTTCAAACAGAAGATGTACTCTATACAGATACTTGTAGTGTTAAATCTTCCGTATTAGAAGATATAAAAAAACGAAAGCCAGAATTCTTTTCTAAGTTTATTCTTTCTCACCCAATAGCAGGTTCTGAACAGAGCGGTCTTTCTGCTGCATCTTCTACTTTGTTTGATAAAAGGCTAACAATTGTTAGTCCTCATGAGAAAAACATAGAAGAAGATATAAGCAGAGTAGAAGAATTCTGGAGAAACTTAGGCTCTTTAACTAAGAGGTTGCCTGCTAACAGCCATGATGACCTATTTGCAAAAACTAGCCACTTACCTCATGTAATTTCTTTTGCGCTAATGGATTCTATTTTTAAAGACTTAAATGATGAAACTTTTCTTTACTCGGGTGGTAGCCTTGAAGATTACACCAGGATTGCTTCTAGTGACCCCGTAATGTGGAAAGATATTATGATAGCTAACGAGAAACCTATAATTGAATCAATTGCACATTTTAAAGAAAGTTTAGAGATGCTTGCTGAATTGATTCAAAAGAAAGATCCTGTTGAGTTAACAAATTTTTTTACTGCTATAAAGACATCAAGAGATCAACTTCTTACAGAAGAAAAATAACTAATGGATTTTAAGGTTAAGGCAGGATCGAAACTAACAGGCGAAGTGCAACTTCCAGGAGATAAATCTATATCTCATCGATCGATAATGTGTGCTGCATTAGCTGAAGGAACATCTGTGATTAATGGTTTCTTAAACAGTGAAGATTGCCTTGCCACTCTTGATGCATTTTCTAAAATGGGTGTTAGCATCGATAGAACAGATAATAAGGTAGTGGTCCAAGGTGTCGGTCTTCGCGGATTAAAAAAACCAGATTCTGATCTCTATTTAGGTAACTCAGGTACTTCAATGAGATTGATGAGCGGAATATTAGCAGGGCAGAACTTCTCCACAGTATTAACTGGAGACCACTCATTGTCAGCTCGACCCATGGAAAGAGTCGTTACACCTTTAAACCTTATGGGTTCAAACATTTCTACAAATCTTGAAGGAAAGCCTCCTATTCGAATAGAGTCTTCTTCAGGATTAAACTCGCTCTCCTATGAGCTCCCTATTGCAAGTGCCCAAATTAAATCTTGTTTAATGTTTGCTGGTCTTTATACGAGTAGCCCCGTTACGATTATCGAACAGCTACAAACAAGGAATCACACAGAATTGATGTTTAAGAAATTTGGAATTGCAGTTGAAGTTAAGGAAGTTGGTGGCGCTATAGAAATTAAGGTTATTCCTCCTGAATCATTTTTAGCAACTGAGATTAATGTTCCGTCTGACTTTTCCTCTGCAGCTTTTCTTATATTGGCTGCGTTAATTACACCCGAATCTGATATTACTCTAAAGAATGTAGGAATAAATCCTACAAGAACTGCCTTGCTGGAAGTGCTTCAAGATATGGGAGCAAATATTAAGGTCTCTAATATAATAAAAGAATATGAACCAAGTGCTGATTTACAAATTAAGTCGTCAAAACTTACAGGTATTGAATTAAATCCGGAATTAATTCCAAATCTGATTGATGAATTACCTATACTCTTTGTTGCTGCATCGCTTGCTGAAGGAAAAACAAAAATTAGGGGAGCAGAAGAATTAAGGGCGAAAGAATCCGACAGGTTAAAAGCCATGTCGAATTCACTTAACAAGCTAGGAGTATCTTTTGCTGAATACCCTGACGGAATTGATATAAAAGGACTGAACCAAGAATTTAATTCATCGAATTCAGGCTTGCCTTATAAAGCTGCAGTTATTAATTCTTTTGATGATCACAGGATTGCCATGGCTTCTGCTATAGCTTGTACAAGAGCTCGAAATGAGTCAAACATAGAAGGTGTGGATAATGTGATAACCTCTTTTCCAAATTTTCTAGATACTTGTAGAAGGTTAGGAATGGAAATATATAGCACTTAATTATGGAGCACATACCCATTATAACCATAGACGGCCCTAGCGGTGCTGGTAAGGGCACAGTTGCACAAATGCTGGCCTTGGACTTAGGCTGGAACATTCTGGATAGTGGAGCTCTATACAGATCTTTAGCATATTATTTTGAGAGAGAAGGCTTAAGACCCGAAGATATAAGTAATAACCTAGAAAGAATAAAAAAAGATTTTATTGTCCATTTTGATGTAGGAGTACCGGGAGAACCAGTTAAAATTTATTTCCAGAACAAAGACATAACCAGTCTAGTTAGAACAGAAGAAGTAGCAAAAAGGACGTCAATTTTAGCTGCAAACCCTTATGTAAGAGCATTTATAAAACCTTGCCAGAGAGATTTTATGTTAATGCCAGGTCTTGTAGCGGATGGCAGGGACATGGGGACAGTTAT
>DQKS01000102.1 GCA_015660645.1 Gammaproteobacteria bacterium | reverse complement strand
TACAAAGACTGTTCTATAGAAAATACATCTCTTTTTGAAGGTATTGACCTAGTTTTAAACTCCTTAAATAAACAAAACATGTGTTGGGGTATTGTTACAAACAAACCTAAGTTTTTTGCCGACGATATAGTTGAAGCAACTCTTGGAGTCTACAGCCCTGCTTTTTTAATCTGTCCAGACGATACTGGCAAGAGAAAACCCTCTCCTGATGGCCTGTTATTGGCTTGCAAGAGAACTAATTCCTTGCCAGAAGAAAGCATCTACATTGGCGATCATTCCATTGATATTATTGCTGGAAGAGCTGCCGGAATGAAAACCGTAGCAGCGGCTTATGGGTACGTTCCATTAAAGGAAGATGTCTGTGATTGGAAGGCAGATTATATTGTTGACTCACCAATTAAAATCCTAGAAATTATCTCTTAATATCTTTATGTCGATAGCTAAAGAGTTCCAAGCTTCAAAAAACGAATTGGAGAATAAGGTTATCTTAGTCTCCGGTGGAGGCTCTGGAATAGGTAAAGAAGCTGCATTAGCGTTTGCTGAATGCGGAGCTGAAATTGTTTTACTGGGAAAAAATTCTGATCATCTTGAAGAAACTTACAACGAATTTGAAGCTCGGAAACTAAGGTCACCTATTTTGCATCAATTAGACTTGGAAACTACCACTGAAGAAGAACTTAAAAAAATAAATAATGCTTTGATTGAAGAATTTGGGAAACTGGACGGCCTGTTGAACAACGCAAGTATCTTGGGTGATAAATCTCCCATCGAAAGTTATAAGTTTGAAGTCTGGAAAAAAGTTTTTGATATTAATGTTCATGCAACTTTTCTCCTAACTAAATCTCTTTTACCTGCCTTACGTCTTTCAAAAGAAGGTTCAATAATCTTTACTTCTTCTGGCGTGGGAAGAATTGGCAAAGCTTATTGGGGGGCCTATTCTCTTTCTAAATTTGCTACTGAGAGCCTTGGACAAATCTTATCTGATGAGCTTGAGAACACTTCAAACATCAGAGTAAACTCAATAAATCCAGGGGCCGTTAGAACACAGATGCGAGAACAGGCCTACCCAGCAGAAGATCCCAAAATAAATAAAGAGGCAAAAGAAATCTTGAACGCTTATTTATATCTAATGAGTGATAAAAGCATAGGTATTAGTGGGGATTCAATAGACGCTCAATAGCCTTAACTTCACTCTTAGGAAGCTCTTTCCATGAACCTTGACGTAAGCTTGCAGGTAAGAAAAGAGTGCCATACCTAACACGCTTAAGCCTGGAAACTTTTAAACCTTGGCTTTCCCACAAACGCCTAACTTCTCTAGTTCTACCTTCCATAATAACCATTGCAAACCATTGGTTAGTTTTTCCTTTTCTGCCTTCTTGTACATCGGTAAAACGAGCAAACCCGTCTTCTAATTCAACGCCTTCAATTAAATTTTTAAGAATTAACTTAGATACTCGCCCCTGAATTCTTGCTACGTATTCTCGTTCTATGGAAGACGATGGATGCATCAAATTATTAGCAAGTTCTCCATCATTTGTGAACATGATTAAACCTGAAGTATTGATGTCTAATCTTCCGACTGAGACCCACCTACCTGATTTTATTTCTGGTAATTTATTGAATATGGTTGGCCTTCCTTCAGGGTCATTTCTTGTAGAAATCTCACCTATTTTTTTGTTATACATCAAGACGCGTGTTTCGGTCTGAGCTTTAGAAGAGTACGGCAAGTCTTTACCGTCAAGCTTAAAACGGTCCTTTTCAGAAACCAATTGACCTATTTCAGCTTTAACGCCATTCACCTGAAGTCTACCTTCTCGGATTAACGTTTCAATTCCCCTGCGTGAACCAACTCCTCTTTGAGAAAGAATTTTATGTACCCTAACTTTCATTTGAGGGTTTTTATTTAATTAATTTAATGATTGTACTGGTA
This sequence comes from Gammaproteobacteria bacterium, assembly GCA_015660645.1. Classification (GTDB taxonomy): domain Bacteria; phylum Pseudomonadota; class Gammaproteobacteria; order Magnimaribacterales; family Magnimaribacteraceae; genus CAJJAM01. The sequence continues at coordinate 16,122 of DQKS01000102.1, read as the reverse complement.
CTTCATCTAAATCTAATGCAGAAGTATCTGTTTCCAAAGGTAATTCCATATCTAAAGATTGCAAATCAGGCAGCTCAGGTAATTCAGGTAATTCTCTTAAGTGTTGAAGACCAAAATAATCTAGAAACTCTTTAGTGGTTGAATAAAGTGAAGGCCTACCTGGAACGTCTCTTTGGCCTACAATTTTTACCCACCCTCGCTCCATAAGACCTCTCATTAATTGAGTACCAATTGTAACTCCCCTAATTTCTTCAATCTCACCCCTTGTAATTGGCTGTCTGTATGCAATTAAAGCTAAAGTTTCAAGCGTTGCTTTAGAGAAACGTTGGGGCCTCTCCTCCCACAATTTAGCTACATAGATCGATAAATCCTGCCTTACTTGTAATCTATAACCAGAGGAGACTTTCTTTAACTCCACGCCTCTATCTAAACACTGTTCTTCAATTTCTGTAAGCGCCTGACGGATTTCTTCTCTCGTGGGTCTCTCATTATCGGGAAATACTCTTTCAATCTCTTGGATATCAAGCGGCCTCGAGGCAGACAAAAGAATAGCTTCTACGACTTGTGTAAGTTTATGTTCCATCAGTGTGTTTCCTCTATGCCTTTAATGTGTATAGGTCCAAATTCTTCGGACTGGACAATTTCTATTAATGAATCTTTGAGCAACTCCAGAATAGCTAAGAATGTTACCACAACACCTATTCTCCCCTCTTCTTTATTGAATAAAGTTGTGAATTCTATAAAAGCCTCGTTACGCATCCTCTCTAGAATATATGTCATCCTTTCTCGCGTAGAAAGTTCTTCAAAGTTAATGAGATGAGCTTGAGATTGTTCAACCCTCCTCATAACTTCGGCCAAAGCTAAAGTTAAGCCTTCTAAGGGAATATCAGCAAGTGGTGTCTCTAAAGCAAACTCAGGTAATTGCGCCTGTGCTGCATAAAAATCTCTATCTATTCTAGGCATTAAATCTATTTTCTCCGCAGCACTTTTGAACCTTTGATATTCTTGCAGTCTTCTAATCAATTCGGCCCTAGGGTCTTCTTCATCCTTTTGTTCTTCCGGCCGAGGTAATAACATTTTTGACTTTAATTCTGCTAGATACGCTGCCATAACTAGATAATCACCGGCCAAATCTATGTGTAAAGCATCCATTAAATCTATATAAGAGGTGTATTGTTCTGAAATCTTCGCTACATCAATATCGAGGATATCTATATTTTGCTTACGAATTAAATAGAGTAAAAAATCTAATGGTCCTGCAAAAGTATCCAACAAAATCTCAAGAGCATTGGGAGGAACGTATAAATCTTCAGGAAGAGTTGTAACGCGTTTTCCTTTGACCGTCGCTAAGATCATTTCCTCTTGGTGAGGAGTTTTGGTTATAGTCTCTTTTAGAGAAGATGAGGTTTTAGTATCAACCATTTTTCCAATACTTGTAGTATTGGTCGTAAATTATAACTAATTAGACTTAAAACACCCAATTTCAGATTATTGGGAATACCTATTTGTTATCGGATATCTTCTATCCTTTCCAAATCCTCTCTCAGTTATTTTTACTCCTAAGGGCCCTTGACGTCTCTTATATTCACTAAAATCAATTAACCGAATGATACTTTTAACAATCTCTTCATCAAATCCCCGTTTGACGATCTCTTTACGACTCTTATCACCCTCAACGTACAATTCAATAATAGCATCTAGTGTGTCGTAATCAGGAAGGCTGTCACTGTCTTTTTGATTAGGAGCAAGTTCAGCCGAAGGCGGCCTATCAATTATCCTTTGAGGAATAGCCTCAGAAAGTGAATTTCTATAATTAGCAAGTTTATAAACTAAGGATTTAGGAACATCTTTTAAAACAGCAAATCCTCCGGCCGTATCTCCATACAAAGTTGAATAACCAACTGCAGTTTCACTTTTGTTACCTGTTGTCATAACCAATGAACCGGTTTTATTTGATATTGCCATTAATAAAACCCCTCTGCACCTAGATTGAAGGTTCTCCTCTGTTTTATCCAATTCCTTACCAGAAAATTCTTCTTGAAGAGAGGAATAAAAGGCATCAAAAATAGCTTCTATATCTATAATATTGTGCTCAATCCCAAGGTTTACGGCCAATTCTTGAGCATCTTCTACACTTATATCAGCAGTATGCTTATAAGGCATCATGTAAGTTCGCACATTGTCAGGTCCTAAAGCATCAACAACAATTGCTGCAGTTAGTGCAGAGTCAATACCTCCCGAAGAACCAATGATTGCTCCAGGAAATCTATTTTTTTTAATATAATCTCTTGCTCCTAGAACTAGAGCTTCGTAGACATCTTCTAGATCTGATCTAGGTACTGTTTTAGTAGCTTGAGCCTCTAAAAGTCCGGCAGAATTTACTGAAAACTCAACTATCCTAGAATCAACTTTAAAACTATCTAATTGAACCCTTAGTCCTGTATTGGGACCAACAACCATTGACGCTCCATCAAAAACCAATTCGTCCTGTCCTCCTACTTGATTTGCATAAATAATAGGTATTTGAAACTTATCAGCATGGTTTTTTAATAATTCTTCTCTTTCTTGAGACTTGTTCCTATGAAATGGTGATGCATTAAGGTTTAAAATAAGATCTGCTCCACGCCTTGAAGCTTGTCTTATGGCTTTCGTATGCCAAATATCTTCGCAAACCGTCAATGCCAATGTATTTCCCTTAACCTCAAATAATCCTGGACCCTTTCCAGGTGTAAAATACCTTTTTTCATCAAACACTCGATAATTTGGGAGCTCTTGCTTAAAGTACTCCATTAGTAATTTTTCTTTGTAAATAACTCCAGCAGTATTAAAAAGTCTGTTACCTTTTTTTCTTGGGTAACCTATAACAAGATGGATGCTTTTAGATACATTCGATAACTCTGATATTGCGTCATCAATTGAATCAAGCAAGTCGTCACGCAACAAAAGATCTTCAGGCGGATAACCTGTTAGAAACATTTCAGTAAACAGAATGATATCAGGATTCTTCTTTTCTAATTCTCGAATGGCTTTAACGGCAAGTCGAGTATTGCCAGAAATATCACCAACAATAGGGTTTTCTTGAACTATTCCTATTTTAATTGAGTTTGTTGCCATCTCTACTTCTAGTTTGATCAGGAAATTACAATTGTTAAAAGATTATATTAATTTCAGAATAAAGTTATATTAACACTCGTTAAGCTTCAATCTAAACAATATATAGGTAGAATGCTTGCTCAATTTTAAAAATTAGTAAGTCATGCAACGTAAAACTAGTGATCAAAGAATTTCTGACAGGCAGGAAGTATTAACTGCGAGCAGCCTTATAGAAAACCAACCGATCTCAGAAAAATCGGCAGAATTGGTTTTTAATTCAAGACAGACTATTTCAAACATCCTTTCTCAAGAAGACAAAAAACTCATCGTTGTTGTTGGACCGTGCTCGATTCATGACACCTCAGCGGCTAAAGATTATGCCGGTAGATTGTTAGAACAATCTGAACTCCTTAAAGACCAATTACAAATTGTTATGAGAGTCTATTTTGAAAAACCCAGGACCACGGTTGGTTGGAAAGGCCTAATTAATGACCCTGATTTAGATAGCTCTTTTAATATAGACAAAGGACTAACCAATGCAAGACAATTATTAAGAGATTTGAATGACATGGGGGTGTGCGCTGGAACAGAGTTCCTTGATGTAATAACGCCGCAATATTTAACAGATTTAATATCTTGGGGCGCAATTGGTGCTAGAACTACGGAGAGTCAAGTTCATCGTGAATTAGCTTCCGGACTATCTTGTCCGGTGGGATTTAAAAATAGCACCAACGGAAGCGTGCAAGTGGCAGCCGATGCTATAGCTTCAGCCTTAAACCCTCACAGATTCCTTTCTGTTACAAAAGAAGGTAAAGCGGCTATTTTCTCCTCCTCTGGTAACAAAGATTGTCATATTATTTTAAGAGGAGGCTTAATCCCTAATTACAAATCAGAAGATATTGAATCAGTATCTCAAGTTCTTAAATCATCTGGCTTAAAAGAAACGATTATGGTGGACATGAGTCACGGCAACAGTAATAAACAACATAAAAAACAGCTTGAGGTATGTTCTGATATTTCAAATCAAATAGCGTCTGGAGAACACAGAATCACAGGCGTGATGATTGAATCCAACATTGAAGAAGGCAACCAATCAGCTGAAGATAAAAATAATTTGGTTTATGGAAAAAGCATTACCGATGCCTGCATTAACTGGGAAGATACTGTGATATGTTTAAATCAATTATCTGAAGCCGTATTAAAAAGAACTTAATTACTTAAATTTAATAACTTCTTCTTGAGAAGTTAGTCTGGATAACTTAATCTCCTTTGTCCGGATATTCTATGAGTAAAGACAATTTAATTATTTCAAAAGACGCTGCAAAAACCATTGGTCTAAATGAAGCTGTTCTTTTAGAGATACTAAACTTTAACTATAAAGCTACTAAAAGAGATAGCTTTACCTTGGAAGAAATAGAAATTGAAACTCCTTTTTGGGAAGAAAATGAACTCCTTAAAACTCTAGCCAACCTTTCGGCCAAAGGAATTATTAAGACTTTTAAAGGTGCCTACTGTTTAGTTAAACAACAAGAAAACAGTGAGAGAGGATCTTATAGCGAGTTAAAAATAAGACAAACAAAGGAACTAAAAGAAGATTGGCTACCAGAATCTGAACTGTTAGAACAAATTACTGAATACGGAATTCCTGATGAATTTGCTTTGTCTCATGTTGATGAATTTAAACACTTAAGTGCTGAAAAAAATGAACGCCACCACTCTTGGGGAGTTAAATTCCTTCGTTTCGTTATAAAAAAATGGAGAGAACAAGAAGTAACAGCTCATAAACTAAGTAAGAGAAAAGCCATTTCTAAAGACTGGGTTCCAGATGAAGAAGCATTTAATATTCTAATTAAAGCTGGTGTTGATGGTGATTTTATAGAAAGAGAAATACCAGAATTTATTCTTTATTGGGGTGAAAGAAATGAACTATCGGACATATGGAGTAGTAAATTCATCTCGCACATTAGAAGACAATGGGCTAAGACACAAAACATTGTAGAAAATACAGACCTCCCAAGTCCAATAAGCCAAGATTGGCATCCCAATGAAGACTTCTATGACGTACTTTTGCTCACAGGAATTACTAAAGAATTTGCAGATACAACTATAGGTGAGTTTATTTTGTACTGGAAAGAAACGGGCCAATCTCATAATTCCTGGAACAGCAAATTCCTTCAGCACGTAAAATACCAAGCCAAAAGAGAACAAAATTTATCTGGTACTCAAAACCCTGGCGAACTTGATAAAAGAATCGAGGCCAGCTGGAGTACTGAATTGACTAAAAACTCCGAGAGATCTGCCAACCAATCTTCAACCAAAGAAGAAAGAAGAAACAACCTTAAGAAACTTAAAGAAAAATACCAAATCTGAGTGGCTTGTTTAGTACTTTAGTGTTATAGTTAGGTATAACACCTAAAAATGTATGAAAATCAAACAAACTTATAAAACTGCAGTCATAACAGCAACCTTTCTTGCGATCTGGATGATCTCAGGCAATATGGTTAAGGAAGATGTAAGCCCAAAAAGTGAATCAAATCTTGATACGCTTGCCTCTGTAACTGTTTTAAAGAGTAAAGCCGTTCAAAGAGAACCATTCATTAAAGCCAGTGGATTTACAGAAGCAGACAAGTTTGTTCAAGTAAGGGCTGAAGTTGGTGGCAGAGTAATTTCTCTGCCTGTAAAACAAGGAGACTTCGTCCAAAAAGGAGACTTATTATGTCAACTCTATATAGCTGGTAGAGAGGCATATCCTAAGATTGTTGCTCCCTTCTCAGGCTACCTGGAAACAGTAAACGTTGATTCAGGCGATTATCTTAATCTAGGCGGCATATGCGCTTCTTTAATAGACCCTGATCCAATGCTTCTAATTGCTGATATAGCTGAAAAGGAAATAGCTCAAGTGCAATTAGGTTCTAACACAACAGCAAAGCTAATTTCTGGTAGAGAAATAAGCGGAAAAGTTTCTTTTATTGCTACATCAGCTGACAAAAATACTAGAACCTTTAGGGTTGAGATTAGCGTTGCCAATTTAGATAGAAGTATTAGAGACGGTGTTTCTGCTGAAATCTTCATACAAGGAAAAACTGTACCAGCCCACAAAATATCACCGGCTATATTGTCTCTCAGTGATCAAGGAAAATTAGGAATAAGAGTAGTAAATAATAAAAATGAAGTGGAATTCCAAGCCATTAAAATTTTAGAAGATACTACTGAAGGTTTATGGATATCTGGCCTACCCCTTGAAGCGCGAATTATTACCCTAGGACAAGAATACGTTTTCCAAGGACAGACGGTAAAAGTAAAAGAAATCTCTATTCCTGATGCATGAATAATTTTATAAAAACGGCTATTTTTAAGAGCAGGACTTCTCTAAGCATACTCTTTCTTCTTTTTATAGCTGGTTTCTATGCACTAAATTACTTACCTAAAGCCACAGATCCTGATGTTTCTTTTCCTGGAGCTATGATTGGAGTTTCTTATGAAGGAGTTTCTCCAGAAGACTCTGAAAGGCTATTAGCAAAACCGCTTGAAGATGCCTTAAGAACCATTGAAGGGGTAGAAAAAGTTAGATCAACGTCAACCACGGGTTTCGCAGCTGTGATAGTTGAATTTGATCAAGACATAGACCTAGACAAGGCCCTGTACGATACTCGAGTTAAAGTTGATGAAGCAAGAGGAGAATTGCCTCTAGATGCAAGAGAACCATTCATCAAAGAATTTACCACCTCGGATGAACCCATCTTAACTATAAGTGTTTCTAGCTCTATTCTTCCACAAAGAGTTTTAGTTAATCTAACACAAGACCTTCAAGATCTTATTGAAACTCACCCTAATGTTCTACAGGCAGACTTAAATGGTGTACCGGAAGACTTAATAGAGGCGGTGGTAGAAAAAGGTAAATTAGAATCTTATGGAATTTCTATGAGCCAGTTGTTCCAAGCTGTATCTAATAACAACAGAGTTATACCGGCTGGAGCGCAAGATACTGGCAAGGGAAGATTTACCGTCAATGTACCAAGTGTTTTTTCAAGTTTAGAAGACATACAAAGTTTACCCATTAAAGTTTCTGGGAGTTCAGTTGTAACTCTTGAAGATGTAGCGGACGTCAGATTAACCTTCAAAGATAGAGGTGGCTACTCAAGAATTAATGGTCAGCAGTCACTTTCAATTGATATTATGAAAAGAAGTGGCTCTAACATAATTGATACCGTTAACGATGTTAGAACTCTGGTTGAAGAAGCTTCACAGGCTTTTCCGGAGGGTGTAGAGATTAATTACGTTAGGGATAACTCAGAGTTTGCTTTACAAATGATTTCTGAACTTCAAGGAAACGTCTTGACCTCTGTGGCGCTTGTTATGATTGTTGTACTTGCCGCTCTTGGCTTTAGAACTTCTATGCTGGTAGGTATGGCTATACCTTTTTCTTACTTATTTGCGTTATTGGTTCTTTTTGTACTTGATAAAGAATTTAACTTTATGGTTATGTTTGGAATGCTGATATCCATGGGGATGACCATTGACGGTTCTATTGTCATAACTGAATATGCCGATAGAAAATTAGCCGAAGGCATGAACAGAGTAGAAGCCTACTCGGCAGCTGCGACTAGGATGTTTTGGCCAGTCCTGTCTTCCACAGTAACAACCCTCATAGCCTTCACGCCTCTAATGTTTATGCCTGGTTTTGGTAAATTTATAAGAGATATGCCAATCACCGTCTTTTGTGTACTGGTTGGATCGCTACTCTACTCTTTAGTTTTTGCCCCTATTTTGGGAGCTATGTTTGGCGGTCTGGCTAAACAGTCGGACGATGAGATCAATAACATAAGAAAGTTAGAATCTTCTGATCCTCTGTCTCTTCCTGGTGCAACAGGTATCTATGCTAGAAAAGTGAACCAATTTTTAGATACACCTGGTCAAATTATTTTTATTATCTTATCAGCAATCATTCTATGCATAGGGCTTTGGTTTCAAAACGGCAAGGGGGTTTCCTATTTCCCAGAAGTTGCTCCTCAATTTGCCCAGGTTTCTATATCAGCTAGAGGCAATCTTTCTGTTGATGAAATAAGAGACCTAGCCATAGAAGCAGAACAGAAAATCATTGATCTAGAAGACATTGAAATGCTTTCAGTTTGGTCTAATTCAGGTGGTGAGATGGGGATGCGTGGAATAAACCCAGATAAAGTTGGAGGAATGTTTGTAGATTTTTATGCTGAAGATAACGCAGTGTCCGATAGAGATGGCTACGAGATAATGGATCTTATGAGAGATAGGTTGAGTGATACTTCAGGTTATCTGGTAACCGTTGAGGCAGAAAAAGGAGGGCCTCCGATAGGCAAGGCCCTGCAATTAAATGTCGTAGGTAAAGACGAAAGGGCTTTAAAGTTGGCCATCAAGAAAATTAGAAACTACATAGAAACAGAAGTTACCGGTTTTACTAATATTGAAGATAGCTCAGATAGGCGTGGCATAGAATGGGAGTTAAATATAGATCGAACTAAAGCAGCTCAGTATGGCGCAGGATTAAGCGATGTTGGAACGGCTGTTCAAATGGTTACTAATGGAATAAAAGTTGGGGAGTATCGACCTCTCAACTTAGATAGAGAAGTAGATATAAGAGTGAGATTCCCTAAAGAAGAAAGAAACATTGATCAATTAGAAAAACTTAATATACAAACACTTAAAGGTTTAGTTCCAGTCAGTAGTTTTGTAGAAATAAATATTAAACCGGCAACCAAGTCTATTACCCGACAGAATGGAAAACGGGTGGAAAAACTATCAGCAGAGACTATGCCTGGTGTTGTTCCTTCAGATAAAATTAAACAAATTAAAGAGTGGTTAGCAGTTACGGATTTAGGCAAGGGAGTAACTGTTGAATTTGATGGTTTTGATAAATACAACCAAGAGGCAGCAGACTATCTTATTTTAGGATTTATTGGCATGCTTTTTGTGATGCTAATTGTTTTAGTTGCTCAATTTAATAGTTTCTATCAAGCCAATATTGTTTTGTCTGCCATCCTCCTTTCATTTGGTGGGGTTTTCATCTCTTTACTGATTCTTGATAGATCTTTCAGCACCCTTCAAACTGGCATAAGTTGTATTGCTCTCGCAGGAATTGTAGTTAACAACAACATCGTGCTTATTGATACTTTTAATCTTCTTAAAAGAAATAACCCTGGTTCCGATACCAAATCTATAGCCCTTCGGAGTGCCGTATTAAGACTGAGACCGGTTTTCCTTACTTCTTTTACTACTATCGCTGGATTACTACCAATTGCAATGGGTTACAGTGTTGACCTAATTGATAGAACTATTAAATCAGGCGGTTATATCAGTAGTTTCTGGGAACAAATGGCAGGCTCTTTGGTTGTCGGCTTAAGTGTAGCAACAGTTCTAACTCTTGTGGTAACGCCGTGTGCGCTTGCACTAAGCGATTCAGTTAGAAGATTTCCTAAAAAATTATCATTGCTTATTAGTTGGCCTTTTAGACAGATAAGAAACTTGAGAGCCGTAAAAGTAAAAAGTTAAACTTCCAAGATAATCTAGGTAAACCTTTTAAGGAAGCTACTGAATCAGTTATCATCCACTGCCTCAATTCAATAACAGGAAGTATAAATGAAACTATGTAGTTACAGATTGCTAATTTCTATAATTGCTGTTTTATCACTTAACCTAAACTCTGAAGTATTAGAGGAAGTTGTTGTTTTAGAGAAAAAAACTACTTCCCTCGATGGTTGGTCTCAAAACCTTTCTATCTCCACCATAAATTCTGAGGATTTAAAAAAACTAGACGCACAACACCCAAAACAAATTTTTCGTAGAACACCTGGGGTTTGGATAAGCAGAGGTTCGGGACAAGAACATCTAACTTCTATGCGATCTCCTGTTTTAACAGGTCCAGGAGCTTGCGGTTCCTTCTTGTTAATGGAAGATGGACTTCCAGTTAGGCCCAGTGGATTTTGTAATGTTAATGGCCTTTTCGAAACTTCTTATGAACTGTCACAAGGTATCGAATCTATTACAGGTCCTGCAAGTGCTAGGTACGGAGCAAATGCAATGCACGGAGTAATCAATATCTTGTCGACTGGAGTAAAATCAGAAAATAAATTTTCTACTAATGTTGGGCCAAATAACTATAAAAACTTAAAACTCAACATTGGTGATCTGCAAAATTGGAAACTAAACACTTTATTAGTATCTAACGATGGATTTAGAGATATGTCTGGCTATGATCTTCAAAAGATAAATATGAAATCTATATTTCGTATTAAAGAGTGGGATGCTTCTTTTAAATTTAACCTGACTAATCTTAACCAAGAAACGGCCGGTTATATAAATGGCTTAGATGCTTACAAAGATTCAAACTTGAATGAAAAAAATGGTAATCCAGAAGCTTATAGAGATGCTAGCTCTTATAGACTTTCTTTGAAACTCTTAAAAAAGAATAGCAACGGAATTACCTCACTTACACCTTATATAAGGAAGAATGAAATGGAATTTCTTCAACACTATCTTCCTGGAACTCCAGCAGAAAAGAATAGCCATACAAGTAGCGGATTAATATTTCAAAGGATTATTAATCGTGGTGAAATAACTAGGGTTAGTGGCTTCCAAATTGAAAGGGCAGTGATGGAATTACAGGAAACTCAAAAAAATGCTTTGACAAACAGTTCCGCTTTCAATAATGCGACTAGACCCCAAGGCAAACATTACGACTATGAAGCAGAATCTAAAGTATTTGCTGTATTTACAGGAATAGAAGGAGTCGAGATTAGCAATAATTTGCTTGGATTTGCTGATATTAGAGCGGAGTCTATTCATTATTCTTACGACAATAAAATGCTTACTGGCAACACCAGGGATGACGGGAGTGTTTGTGGATTCGGAGGTTGTTATTACAACCGACCTGCAGATAGCTCAGATAAACACCAAGAAATGAGTGCTCGTCTTGGATTAGAAACCAATAATGAAGGAGTAAATTACTTTGCCCAAACTAGTCTGGGTTTTAGACCTCCTCAAATAAATGAAGCTTATAGATTGCAAAAAAAACAAACTGTTAGCGATCTAGACTCTGAAAAACTAACAATGTTTGAAATGGGAAGCAGATTTGACTTCAATCTCATAAACGGATCAATCAGTTTTTATAAAAGTAAAAAGAAAAACTCCATCTTTAGAGATTCAGAAAATTTTATAATTGATAATGGAAAAACAAATCACAAAGGAGTGGAATTAACTTCAAGGTTTCAGCTGCCAGATAATGGTTCTTTATTAGCAACACTTACCTATGGAGATCATAAATATGATTTTTCTTCCGATACTTCTACTAAAGAAAAAATAAGAAAGGGAAATACTATCGATACAGCTCCAAAGCTAATGGGTAACCTCATATGGGCATTCTCAATTAATGCTTCTATATCCTTTGAAATTGAAGTTGAGTATATAGACTCTTATTACACGGATGCAGCAAATTTACACGAGTACGAAGGTCATACTTTGTTACATCTGAGATCAGATTGGACTTATTCTCCTAGATTAAAAGGTTATCTAAGAATAGAGAACCTTCAAGATCAAGATTATGCCGAAAGAGCAGACTTTAATGCCTTTGGAGGGGACAGATATTTTCCTGGTTTACCGAGAGAAGCGTATATTGGTTTAGAATACTTACTTTAAAAAATATAATTAGTTAAATGGCTGAGAAAAAAACAGAAATAAATTTTGAGAAAGCGCTCAAGGATCTTGAAACCGTAGTCGAAAAACTTGAATCGGGCGAACTAAGCTTAGAAGAATCTTTGAAGTCTTTTGAGAAAGGTATAAAACTAACCAGGCAATGCCAAGAACAACTCTCCAAAGCTGAACTCCAAGTTAAGAAACTAATAGAAGAAAACGGAGAACTAAAAACCGTTCCATTAGAGGATGCCTGAATTTGAAGATCTAATAAAGATCTACCAAACAAGAGTAAACCAAGCTTTAGAAAAGTACCTGCCTCCAAAAGAAGATTCAAGGCTTTTAAATGCTGTGCATTACTCGGTATTGAATGGAGGAAAAAGACTTCGCTCAATACTAGTCTATTTAAGTTCTGAACTTGGAAAAACAGAAAGTTCTATTGCTGATGCGACAGCCTGTGCGGTTGAATTTATCCATTGCTATTCCTTAATACACGATGATCTTCCAGCTATGGATGATGATAAATTGAGACGTGGGAAGCCAACTTGTCACATGAAATTTGATGAAGCTACTGCAATTCTAGCAGGCGATGCACTACAACCGATGGCCTATGAATTAATTTGTTCCATAGAAAACCTCCCGGACGCCACTAAAGTACTTATGATGAATAAATTAACAAGAGCTTGTAGCTATCAAGGAATGGTTGAAGGCCAAATGAAAGACATAGAAATGAAAAAGGATATGACCGTTATTGAGTTAGATTTATTACACGAACAAAAAACGGGAATACTTATTGAAACTTCTCTTGAGCTTGGAGGTATTATAGGGGGATTAGATGATAGTGAGCTTTCTATCCTTAAAGCGTATGGTAAGAAAATTGGTCTAGCGTACCAAATCAGAGACGATATTATAGATATAGAATCTCCAACTTTCGAAAGCGGTAAGCCACAAGGATCAGATGCAATGAAAAAGAAAATTACTTATCCTTCTTTAGTGGGTATAGAAGAAGCAAAATTAAAGTCACAATCTCTAGCAGAAGAAGCTTCAAATATTCTAATGAACTTAAATTCTAAATCAGAAAGTCTTAGGTCTTTGACCTCTTATGTTGTGACAAGGAATTATTAGTGAAGATCTTTGAGATAATTCCTCCAGGAAAGCCTAATTCTATAATTCTAGATACTATTGAAGACCCTTCTTATCTTAGAGCATTAGAATTATCCCAACTGCCTCAACTGGCCGACGAATTAAGAGAATACTTACTTTATACAGTTGGTCAAACGGGTGGTCATTTTGGAGCTGGGTTGGGAGTAATTGAATTAACCATAGCATTACATTACGCCTTTAATACACCTGAAGACAGATTGGTTTGGGATGTGGGGCACCAAACTTACCCTCACAAGATACTGACTGGCAGAAAAGGTGATATGGGAAGTATAAGGCAAATGAACGGACTTGCTCCTTTCCCTTCCAAAAAAGAAAGCATTTATGATTCCTTTGGAGTGGGACATTCAAGCACTTCAATCAGTGCAGCTCTGGGCATGATTACGGCAACGAATGCCAAGCAAGAAGATAGGCATGTTACTGCAATAATTGGTGACGGAGCTATGACGGCTGGCATGGCCTATGAGGCGCTATCGCATGCAGGATCTATGGATAAGAACTTGCTGGTTATATTGAATGATAATCAAATGTCTATTTCTGAAAATGTAGGTGGTCTTAGAAACTACTTATCTAGAATATGGGCCAGTAGAACCTACAACAAGATTCGTGAAGGGAGTAAAACCGTATTAACTTTTGTGCCTGCTGCAAAAGCTTTTGTTAGAAAAGCAGAAATACACGCTAAAGGAATGGTTACACCCGGAGCTTTGTTTGGAGAATTAGGATTTGAATACATAGGTCCGATAGACGGACATGATTCTATCGGATTGGTAAAAATTTTAGAAGACATAAAAAGACTAAAAGGTCCTCGTTTTCTTCATGTTATTACCACTAAAGGTAAAGGCTTCTCTCCTGCAGAAGAGGATAAAATAAGCTTTCATGCTATCAACAAAATTAAGAGAGCAGAGAGTGCTCAAGCAAAAGCAACTGAAAAAAAATCCTCTTCTACCTACTCGGAGGTCTTTGGTGATTGGCTTTGTTACAAGGCAGAAAAAGATCACAGACTTATGGCCATAACTCCTGCTATGAGAGAAGGTTCAGGCTTGGTTAGATATTCTAAAGAATTTCCAGACCGTTATTTTGATGTCGCAATTGCTGAACAACACTCTGTAACTTTTGCAGCAGGTTTAGCTTCTGAGGGGATGAAACCTGTTGTTGCGATTTATAGCACTTTTCTACAACGGGCTTACGATCAGTTAATACACGATGTAGCGCTTCAAGAATTAGATGTTTTATTTGCAATTGACCGAGCCGGTTTGGTTGGTGCTGATGGAGCGACTCACCAAGGGGCCTTTGACCTTTCATACCTTAGATGTATACCTAACATGATTATTATGACACCCTCTAATGAAGATGTGGCCTGGAAGATGTTAAATACTGGGTTCAATTATAAAGGACCGGTTGCAGTGAGGTACCCTAGAGGTTTTGGACCTAATAAAGCCATTCACAAAGATGAAAGCGAAATAGAAATTGGCAAGAGCACAGAAATAAGATCGTCTAGTAACAAAAATGTCGCTTTATTATCGTTCGGTAATTGCTTAGGGACCGCCTTAAAAGTTTCGGAAACACTAGATGCAGCCGTAATAGACATGAACTTTGTAAAACCCTTAGATGTTAAGAAGATTCATGCACTATCCAAGGAGTTTAAGCTTATTGTTTCTCTAGAAGAGAATAGTTCACAAGGTGGAGCTGGCTCAGCAGTTGCAGAATTCCTCTCTGAAACTCAAGAAAACGTTTCACATTTAATTATAGGTTTGCCGGACGAATTTATTGATCACGGCGATCAGGAACAACAAAAGGTTATAACAGGATTGGCAGAAGAAGAAGTTCTCTCTTCAATTGAAAAAAGGCTAAGCCTTATTTCTTAAAAAGATGACCCATGTGGTCAGCCTTAACATCCAAGTAATCCTTGTTGTGCTCAGAAGCACCAACCTCTATAGAAACCCTTTCCACAACACCAATACCGGAAGCAGTTAACCCTTCAATTTTAGATGGGTTATTTGTCATCAACCTTACAGAAGAAACACTCAGAGATGATAGAATTTCTCCACAAATTGAGTAATTCCTTTCATCAGCTTCAAACCCCAGCCTTTCATTTGCTTCTACAGTGTTTAATCCTTCATCTTGAAGCTCATAGGCTTTTATTTTATTTCCCAGCCCAATACCTCTTCCCTCTTGCGCCATATAAATAATAAGACCATTCCCTTCAGCTGCAATTTTTTGAAGAGCCGTTTCTAATTGAGAACCACAATCACACCGGAGACTAAACAAAGCATCTCCTGTTAAGCACTGGGAATGTATTCTTAGCAAAGGGTCCTTGTCTAAATTACCAAGTGTTATAGCTAAATGTTCTTCGCCATTAGTCATATCTTCGAACGCAGTAATAGAGAAATCTGCCCACGGAGTAGGTAATTTTGCTTTCGCTAAAGTTTTTATTCTCAAGAAATGCTCCTTAATACTTTTTATTTTACTTTAAACCTTAAAACCTTATTCAATATATTATTATCAAAAGTATATAAAGAATTAGGGCAGAAAGCACTCCTGCAAGGACATCGTCCATCATGACATTAATAGCACCGTCTTTATTATCAAATTCCTGAATAAGACCAGGCTTCCAGATGTCTAACAAACGGAAAAGTAGAAAAGCTACTAGCAGCCACATTAAGCGGTTCTCAAATAAGTGAACTGGTAAACAAGCTATCCACATCCCCACAAATTCATCCCATACAAAACTACCAGGATCTTCTTCGTCTTCAACGGTCCTAGGATAAACATAAAGACCTACGTAAAAAGAAACTATGATAAATAGGATAAACAAAAATTCTCGGAAATAATTTTCTATTAAAGGGTCAAAAATAAAGTAATAAATAAGAGCTGCTAGAAAACTTCCTGCTGTACCTGGTGCTACTGGAGAGAGTCCCGAGCCAAATCCCAAAGCTATAAATGAAAGTGGTTTTTTTAAATTCATATCATTTTCTAGAAATGCTCAAATCCAGATTTTATTTTAACTTCCAAGCCTTCTTTATTGATTACCTTTACTAAATTTCCTTCTGTCATTCTACCTATAGCTGTAATTTTAATTCCTAGTTCTTTGGAAATAGATGATATTTCTTCCAAATTACTTTCATCAGCAGAAAAACAAATCTCGTAATCATCGCCCTGATTTATTTCGTTAGCTGTTAAAGGTCGAGAGAGTTTCGTTGGAATATT
>DQKS01000082.1 GCA_015660645.1 Gammaproteobacteria bacterium | reverse complement strand
TTTACTGCCATCTAAAAGTTCAACAGTTATATTTAAAGCTTTATCCCCAATTACATGCTGATTAGTAAGAATATAACCATTTGAACTAAATATAACCCCTGAACCAAGGCTGGAAGATTTTTTTGAACTATTTTTTCCGAAAATAGAATTATTTTTATTTGAACGATCTCTTGCCGAGGAGTTTATAAATTGTTCGGTATATATGTTTACTACTGCAGGAGCGGCTTTTTTAACTGCTGAATTATAGCTCTTTTGTACCAAGTTACTTGATTCCAAAGGTTCTATGTACGAATTATTAGTAATAAGTAGAATAAAACTAATCAACCCTACAATACCTCCAATCAAGAATGCTGTTGAAAGTTGATAGGCTTGCTTTGATTTAAAAAAATTCATTAAAGTAAGAATAATTTAAAAATTAAAAAAGAACAAAGTTAATTTTTTTATGACCCTTAAAAAAAATAACTCATTTAAATGAAGTTCTAGTTGAATATAACCCTTGTAGTAGATTAAAATGCGCCCGCCTATAATTACAGGCAAATTCTTAATGAGTACACAAAGTTTTAAACAGTCAGATATTGAAGAGTCTTGGATCGTAGTTGATGCCAAAGAAAAGACATTAGGAAGGCTTGCTTCTAAGTTAGCGTTCCGTTTACGTGGCAAACATAAGCCTGAATATTCCGCGAATGCTGATCTTGGAGATTTTATTGTAGTTATAAATGCAAAAGATATTCACGTAACAGGAAAAAAAATGACCCAAAAAATGTATTATAGACATAGTGGCTATCCGGGTGGAATTAAATCAAAACCTCTTAATGAAGTTTTAAAATCTTCACCTGAAGAAGTTATAAAAGCAGCAGTTAAAGGAATGTTGCCGAAAAATAAACTTGGAAGACAAATGATAAAGAAGCTTAAAGTCTATGCAGATGAGCATCATCCTCATCAAGCACAAAACCCTCAATTATTAGATATATAAGGTAAATAAATTGGATCAAATTTTAACAGTAGGAAGAAGAAAAACTTCAACAGCCAGAGTTTTCTTAGAAAAGGGGACTGGTTCTATAATTGTAAACAAAAAGAAACTTGAAGAATATTTTGGAAGAGAAGTCGCTCAAATGGTTGTGAAACAACCATTAGAAACTGTAGAGATGTTAGATGGATTTGATATAAAAGCTACAGTTTCTGGTGGCGGTAGTTTTGGTCAAGCGGGAGCAATTCGTTTAGGGATAGCTAGGGCTTTGGTAAAATATGATGAAGCTCTTAAGCCGGCATTAAAGAAAGAAGGATTTCTTACAAGAGATTCTAGGAAGGTTGAAAGAAAGAAAGTTGGTTTAGTGAAGGCAAGAAAATCAAAACAATTTAGTAAAAGATAAGATTAAATGGTCCAGCCCAAAGCTCCTTCTAATCCAGGCCGAAGAAAATTCCTAATTAATGTAACTTCTGTTGTTGGTGCAGGAGCTGTAGCAGGTGCTCTAGTGCCCTTTGTAGGTTCCTGGAATCCAAGCGCTAGAGCTGAAGCAGCCGGAGCTCCTGTTAAAGCAGATTTAAGTAAATTACTTCCCGGAGAAATGATGATAGTGGAATGGAGAGGCGTTCCGGTTTATGTTGTAAAGCATACTCAAGAATCCATGGCAGTTCTTAACAAAAACTTATCTAGACTCTCAGATCCTGATTCTGTTGAAGATCAGCAGCCTGAATATGCTAGAAACGAACTAAGATCAAGAAAGAAGGGCATATCAATAATAACTGCAGTATGCACACATTTAGCTTGTGCCCCAAAGTTCTATCCTCAATTAGGGACAACTGATTTTGACTCAGACTGGCAGGGAGGATTTTTTTGCCCTTGCCACGGATCTAAATTTGACCTGGCTGGTAGAGTGTATGCGGGTGTGCCTGCACCGACCAACCTACCTATTCCTCCGCACTATTTTAAAACCGAAGATATTCTTATCATTGGCGAAGACGAGGGCACCGTATAATGGTTAACAAAATTATGAGTTGGTTTGATGAGAGGCTGCCTATAACAGCTACCATTGAAAGGCATTTAACTAAATATCCTGCCCCAATTAATATGAATATCTGGTATTTAGCTGGAGTATTGTTGGTAGTCGTTTTAGTAATACAGCTGATCTCAGGTATTTGGTTGTTGATGAACTACGAACCAACTGCCGAAGGGGCTTTCGCGTCAATTCAATATATTATGAGAGATGTAGAGTACGGTTGGATGATCCGTTATATGCACACAACAGGATCTTCTGCCTTTTTTGCTTTAATTTATCTGCATATGTTTAGAGGGATGATGTATGGGTCATACCAAAAACCGAGAGAGCTTTTATGGGTTGTGGGTTGGTTTACTTTCTTTCTGTTATGCGCCTTAGGATTCACAGGATATGTTTTGCCTTGGGGGCAAATGTCTTTTTGGGCTGCACAAGTGATTATGTCTCTTTTTGGTTCTATTCCTTTTATAGGAGAAGATTTATTAATTTGGATTAGAGGTGACTATTTAATTTCTGGTATAACGCTCAATAGATTATTTGCTCTTCATGTAGTACTTCTTCCTCTAGCCTTAATAGCTGTTATCTTTGTTCATATTCTTGCTTTACATGAAGTTGGATCTAACAACCCTGATGGAGTAGATGTAAAGAAATTCAAAGATGAAGACGGGGTTCCTCTGGACACAAAACCCTTCTTTCCATATGACATAATGCACGACCTTTATGCAATTGGAGTATTCCTTATTTTCTTTTGTTTCATCATGTTCTTCTATCCCGATGGTGGAGGCTATCTCATAGAATACGTGAACTATGAACCTGCTGATAACCTGAAGACTCCTGACCATATAGTACCTTCTTGGTATTACACGCCTTATTACGCAATGCTACGAGCCATAACTTTTCCTATTTTTGGTTTATCGGCTAAATTCCTAGGTTTTGTTGTAATGGCTGCTGGAATAGCTATCTTCGTTGCTCTTCCTTGGCTGGATAGGAGTCCTGTTAAATCTATTAGATATAAGGGAATCTTTAGTAAATTTTTTCTTTCTCTCTTTGTTGTGAGTTTTTTTGTGCTAGGGTATTTAGGTTCAGTACCTCCAAACCCAGTTAGAACTTTATTTGCTCAGATCTTTACTTTCACTTATTTTGCTTATTTCCTTTTAATGCCTATTTATTCCAAGTATGAAAAATGTAAGCCAGTCCCAGACAGAGTAACCTTATCATGAGATATTTAGCTCTTATTTTTTTAATGTTCTCAGCTAATTTCATTGCTGAAAGTTCAGCACCCTGTGGGAGTTACGTAGGTGATGATTTAGAACATGTTGGTATTTGCGATATTGCTGTTGTAGACCCAACTGATAAAGCTTCCCTTCAAAGAGGAGCACAACTTTATATGAATTACTGTCTTGGCTGCCATTCGCTTAAATATTCTAGATATAAAAGAATGGCTGAGGATTTAGAGATCCCTCTTGAGTTATTTAAAGAAAATCTTATTTTTGGAGAACAAAAGATTGGTGATCTCATTACTATTGGTATGGACCCTAAAGAGGCAAAGGAATGGTTCGGAAATACACCACCTGATTTAACCCTAGAAGTAGGTCTAAGAGGTCCAGATTGGATTTACACTTACCTTAAGAGCTTTTATTTAGATGAATCAAGACCTTTAGGTGCTAATAACATGGTCTATGAAAACGTAGGCATGCCTAATGTTTTATTTAACATGCAAGGTGAACAGAGAAGTGTCTGCAAACAAGTTCCTTCTAAAGCACCTAATGGAGGTCTAAAACAAGACCCTCTTACAGGCAAGATTATTACTGTTGAGAAGTGTGGTTTTTTAGAAGTGGTTGAAGGTACAGGAGAAGTGTCTAAGGAACAATTTGATACCAATATGAATGACCTAACTAATTTCATGGCTTACATGACTAACCCTACCAAAACAGAAAGAGAAATGATTGGTTTTTACGTTATCATGTATTTAATAATATTCACTATACTGGCCTTTTTGCTTTATAGGGAATTCAAAAAAGATTTACATTAATTATTAGGAGTTTTTATGGTATCTCTAGGCAACCGAACATCTATGGCTCTTTTTTCAGACCCTCTGGATCACTATAGTCATAGAGTGAGAATAGTTATGGCTGAAAAGGGTGTAACGGGTGAAATTATTGACTCTGACCTTGATTCATTGAGTGATGAGCTACTCTCAGTAAGTCCTTATTCTGAACTTCCTGTATTGGTTGATAGAGATGTTTGTTTATATGATTCTGTGGTATTAATGGAATATTTAGATGAACGCTTTCCACATCCACCACTATTGCCTGTTTATCCTGTCTCAAGAGCTGAAATAAGACTTTTTATTCAGAGAATCCAAAAAGATTGGTGTGAAATGTTTGATAACCTTGTAAGTGCAAAGCTATCGGACTCAGAATTAAAAAAAACAAGGCAAGAATTTAAATCTCAAATCATAGCTTTGTCTCCAATTCTTAAGGAAAAACCATTCTTTATGTCTGAAGACTTCAGTCTAGTTGATTGTTGTATTGCTCCTATTTTATGGCGCTTACCTTTAATTGGTATTGAGTTACAAAAAGATACAAAAACTAAACCAATATATGCATACATGCAGAGGCTTTTTACAAAGCCTTGTTTTATAAATAGTTTATCTGAATTAGAAAGAGAAATTAGGTCTTAACCTTTATAATCAAGATAATCTAATTTTCCTTTAATTACCTTTGCGCTTAGTGCCGTCCTTTTAATTGTTGACGAATTATAAGTAATTAATCCCGTCAGTCCAAAATATTCAAAATTTCTTTTTAAATCAGAATTCAATAAGAGAATTAATTCAAAACTATCATAACCAATGGCAAAATTCCTTGTCTTGCTAGTGTTATCTATTTTTTGAAAGGTTGTGCTGGTATGTAGTAGAAAAGGCATTTCAGTAATAATCGCGTTTTCTAAGTCCAACTCATTGGTTGTTAGATAATCGTTTTCATTCCAGCTAGGAATGAAATACACGGATAAGTTATCTGCAAAGTTATATTCAAGAGCCGGCTTTAAGCTTCTTGCATTGGCCAAAGAAGTAGATAAAAAGATAGAATCAATGTCATTTCTTTTTCTTGGAACATTAGTAATTTCCGATCCAATTATCCTTGAGAGTTTTCTACTTCTTATTTTACTTTGTTCTAACAAGAGGATTTCAGAAAGTAATTTTTGACTATTGATTTGATCTCCTGATGTGGCAGTGGAAATTACTTCACCACCCATCTCTTTCCATTTTTTTGAAAGAAAAGCTTTATCTCCTGTTCCAGGATCATCAATAATTATAGTTCTTAGATTCCCATTTTTTTTAGCAATATTAAGGGAATTTTTAATATCTAATTTTCTACTGATATTAAACCTAGTAAATCTTTTATTGTTAAAACTATTATTTTTGTTATTCGATACTATCAGTCCATTAGTTTTAATGAATTCAGAATAGCAATTATTATTAAGTTGAGTAGAGTCATAATTAAGAAATAAGCCTATAGAAAAGGCATCTTTTCTTAGATTTAGATCTTTTAAGCATTCATTTGAGAGGTCAATAAAATTTAATTCTGGAATATATCCAATTTTTTCTTTGTAATAGTAGTAATTACTTGTAATGCCTTGTAGAACCTGAGAGGTGCTTCTCCTTTTAATTCTTGAATCAAAATAAAATACATTTATTTGTTTTGGAAGACTTTTAAGATTAAATGTAACTTCAGGTTTAGATATGAAGGTATTATTTTGTGGTTCTATGGGAGATTTTGGATTAGAAGAGCAACTTAATAAGCATAGTAATAAGAAAAGAGTAAAAACATTTTGTCTAAGTTCAAACATAATTTATGAATTCTAAATCAGGTACTCTGTATATAGTAGCAACTCCTATAGGAAATCTAGAAGATATATCTTTAAGAGCATTAAAGATCTTATCCGAAGTAGCTTTGTGTGCTGCCGAAGATACAAGGAAAACAAAAGTACTTTTTAATCATCACCGAATTAAAACTAAGCTTACTTCTTATCATAAGTTTTCTGAAAGAAAGAAACTAAATTTTTTAATTCGTTTTTTGCAAGATGGCAATGATTTAGCGCTTGTTAGTGATGCTGGTACGCCCCTTATATCTGATCCTGGTCTTCTGCTTGTTAAAGAAACTATTTCACTCGGTATAAAGATAAGCCCTTTACCAGGTCCTTCTTCTGTAACATCTGCAATTTCTGTATCTGGATTTAAATCAGATAATTTCATTTTTATGGGCTTCCCTCCTAGGAAAGGCAAAGAAAGGCTTAAATTTATAGAGAAACTAATTAAAGAAGAAAAGACATTAATTCTATTTGAGTCTGGTTTAAGAATTAAAAAATTATTGCAAGATATTTCTCTTCACTCTACAAAAAAGAATATTTTTATTGCAAGAGAAATAAGCAAAATGTATGAAACTTTTTATAGAGGAAAAATTGATGAGATTCTTGATGAGTTGAGCAGTGCTAAGTTTGGAACAAAGGGTGAATTTGTTTTGATTTTTGAAGGCATTGAAGGTAATAAAAATAACAATCAAAGCTTATCTGCGGAAGATCAAAGAATCTTAAAATTACTCATCGCTCACCTCCCTAATAACGATGCTATGGTGCTTGCTTCTAAGATTTTGAACATGAAGAAAAATATTCTATATAAAGAGCTAATAAAAGAAGAATAGAAATTTATCTTTTTAATAAGTTATAATTTCTCCGAGCTAACTAGATAATCGCTCTTTTTTAAGAGAGGAAAGTCCGGGCTCCATTGGGCAAGGTGCCAGGTAACACCTGGGAGACGCAAGTCTACGGAAAGTGCAGCAGAAAATAAACCGCCTATTATTAGGTAAGGGTGAAAAGGTGCGGTAAGAGCGCACCGCGTAACTGGTAACAGCTTGCGGCATTGCAAACCCCTTCTGGAGCAAGACCAAATAGAGGTTCTATAGTTAGTCCTGACTGAACCTGGGTAGGTTGCTTGAGTTTTATGGTGACATAAAACCTAGATGAATGATTATCCTCGACAGAACCCGGCTTACCGGTTAGCTCACTCTCTTTAACTTCCTCAAATCTCACTTATTTAAATTTATAAGTTTAGGGTGTGATGAATTGGGAACTAGTGCTGGTAATTACCAATAAAGTGTGTAAAAGTGTTCTAAAGTGGAATAAAATGTAACACTATTTTTTGATTATTTATAAAAAAGGATAATAAAAGTGAGTTTTGGTATTTACGGATCAAGCGCTCTTACCTTAGACACTAAGGGAAGGATTGCTATACCTGCTCGATACAGAGACCTTTTAAAACAAAATTGTGAAGGGAGCATAGTCATTACTAAAGATCCTCAATATCCTGCTCTTACTATATATCCAGGAAAGCTATGGAAAGATATATCATCTAAATTTGAAGAGCTTGGAGGGCTCAATCAGAAAGTAAGATCAATGCAATGGAAGATCCTTGGTAGCGCTTCTGTAATAGATTTTAAAGCTTCCGAGAGAATGATTTTATTAATACCTCTAATATTACGAGAATTTGCTGGATTAAAACCCAAAGAACAAGTTGCTCTTGTTGGTATGGGCTCTAAATTTGAACTTTGGAACTTAGATAATTGGGGGAAGAAGCAAATTGGTCTTCATATAGAAGGAGAAGATCTTTCTTCTGATCTGCCAGCAAGTCTAGAGGAGATACCCTTTTGATTTATAAGACACATGAGGCGGTAATGGTTAAAGAAGTTTTAACTTACCTTGTGAATGATAAAAGCGGTATTTATATGGATTGTACTTTTGGAGCTGGTGGTCACTCTCAAGAGATAATGAAGAATCTAGAAGAAAATGGAAAGCTTATAGGTGTAGATAGAGATCCTGATGTAAAAAATAAAATCCCAGTTAGTTTAAGAAATGATGAAAGATTCTCCTTGGTCAAGGATAGATTTAGCAACATACAATATCATGCAAAGAATGCATCGATAGACGGTATTCTTGTTGATTTAGGAATATCATCAACTCAATTAGATAATTTAGAAAGAGGCTTTAGTTTTCAATTTCAAGGGCCTTTAGATATGAGAATGGATCAGTCTGAAGGTATGTCTGCTGAACAGTGGATTAATACAGCTTCTAGAAAAGAAATTGAAAAAGTTTTGTGGGAATTAGGTGAAGAAAGAGCTTCTAGAAAGATAGCTAAGATTATCTGCGAAAAGCGTGTCAAACAACCCATAGCATCAACAGAAGAGCTAGTTGATATAGTCCTTTCGTGTGTTCCTAGAAGAGGAAAGAAACATCCTGCAACTAATACTTTTAGGGCAATTCGTATGCAAGTAAATGAAGAGATGGAAGAATTAAACTCTGTCCTAGAATCGGCAAGTTATCTACTTAGAGTAGGCGGAAGATTAGCCATTATCAGTTTCCATTCTATTGAAGATAGGGTCGTAAAAAGGTTTATTCAAGGAAAAGACAGGATAGCTTCTTCAGTTAGTTTTAAAACAATAGGTGGTAAGCATGTGAAACCTAGCAGAGAAGAAGAAAAGGTAAACCCAAGAAGCAGAAGTGCAATACTTAGAGTAGCTGAGAAGGTGGCCTAAGATGAATTTATTAAGGGCTAGTCTTTTTATTACTCTTTCTGTGATTGCTCTTTCAAGTTCCTTAATTGTTATTTTGCAGACTTACGAACATAAAATAGCTTTCTCATTGGTGGATGACCTAAAGTTGAAGAATGGTGAACTAGCTTTTCAATCAAGTGTTTTGATAGAAGAGGTGCAATATTTTAGAAACCAACTTACTTTAAGAAGAATTGCCCAAAACAAGTTAGGCATGAGACCACCAAAACAGAATGAAAAAATCTTTGTAGAAGTAATAAAGAAATGAATAAATCTATTTGGCTTTCTTTAATTCTTGTCTTGAGTATTGGAACTGGATGTTCGAAAGCAAATGATATTAATCTTCTAGAGATTAGAGATATAAATATTATTTCAAAGCATGCTTACATATCTGACTACGATCTTGTAAAAAAACGTATTTTAGAATTTATAAAATTAGGAATATCAGATTTAAATTCTCATTCTCAGATTTTTGAAGAAACCTGGGTTCATTCATTGCACTCCAAAAAGCGGTGGCCTAGTACATTAGATATTGAATTAGAAGAGCATCAGCCTTTAGCTAGATTATCTAACAATAGCTATCTAACCCATACTGGGCATATTATTTTTCCGGAAGAAACAAATACAAATATTGATGTTCTATATATTGATGCTCCAGATAGCGAAACACTAGAACTGCTTTATCTTTCTAGAGATCTACAGTCTCAATTCAACATAATAAACAGAAAGCTCAAAAAAATAGAGTCTCATTATAACGGTCTAATTGAAGTTGAGGATGATAGAGGGACTACTTTAATATTTTCTAAAAAGGATTTCCGGGTTCAGCTCGATCGTCTCGAGGATTTTATCTCGTTCGAGCTGAGCTCAGGAAGATTAGAGAATATAAGAAATATAGATTTTAGATATACCAATGCTATAGCCGTGGATTTCAGCTAAAAGGATAAATATGAATAATTTAAGTAAAAATGAGATGTTAGTTGGTGTTGATATAGGAACTTCAAAGGTGGTTGCTATAGTTGCTGAAACTAGAGGTGAAGACGATATCGAGATTATTGGTTTAGGAACTCATCCTTCGAAAGGGTTAAAAAACGGCGTTGTGGTTGACATAGAATCTACTACCTATGCTATTAAAAAATCTATAGCTGAAGCGGAAGCTATGGCTGGATGTCATATAGGTTCTTGTTACGTAGGTATATCAGGCAGTCATATCAGAGGTTTAAATTCAGAAGGCGTTGTTCCAATAAAAGATGGAGAAGTAAGATACGGTGATGTAGATAGAGTCATTGAGACTGCACAGGCGATGGCTATCCCTGCTGATCAAAGATTATTACACGTATTACCTCGTGATTACATAATTGATAAACAAGATGGAATAAAGGAGCCTCTTGGTATGGCAGGGTCAAGACTTGAAGCAAAGGTCCACTTAGTAACCTGTAGTGAGAATTCATCTCAGAATATTCATAAATGTATCAATGCCTCTGGCCTTGACGTTGAAGCTTTTGTACTAGAGCAACTAGCTTCTAGTTATTCAGTTCTTACTAGCGATGAAAGAGATTTAGGAGTTTGTTTAATAGATATCGGGGGCGGCACAACGGATATGGCCGTGTTTATGGATGGTTCTATTGCATTCACTGATGTCATCCCTATAGCTGGAGACCATGTAACTAATGACATAGCCCAAGCTCTTAGAACTCCACCTACTCAAGCTGAGCATATAAAACAAAGGTACGGCTGTGCTGTAAGTTCATTGACTAAACCTGAAGAGGTAATGATGGTACCTGGTATGGGAGGTAGGCCTGAAAGAGAACTATCTAGGCAAGCTTTAGCAGATGTTTTAGAAAGAAGATATGTAGAGATATTTAGTATGGCTCAACAGAAACTAAGTCTTAGTGGTTTCGAATCTTTAATTCCTGCAGGTGTAGTTTTAACAGGAGGAGCTGCGAAAGTAGAAGGGGCTTCTGAGTTGGCAGAAGAAATTTTTCATGCACCTGTTAGATTAGGTTCGCCACATTCAATAGAGGGGTTTTCAGAAATTATAAATAATCCTATCTATGCAACTTCAGTTGGACTGCTTTTGTATGGACAGAAACAATTACAGGAAGATCATTTAAATTATATTCATCGAGATAAAAATATTCTGAATAGATTATCTCGGTGGTTTGGTGGCAATCTTTAAAGGAGAGGTATGAAATGAGTGAATGGGAAATAGTCGAAGAAACTACAGGCAATGCTTCAATTAAGGTAGTGGGTGTTGGGGGAGGCGGAGGAAATGCTGTTCAGCACATGGTTGATATTGGCATTGAAGGTGCAAATTTTATTTCTGTAAATACTGATAAGCAAGCTCTTGATAAGAATGGAGCTGGAACTAAGTTAGTCTTAGGTATGGAAATCACTGATGGGTTAGGTGCGGGAGCCGATCCTCAAGTAGGAAGAGAGGCTGCTTTAGAAGATAGAGATAAACTTAGGGAAATGCTTAAAGGAACTGACATGGTTTTTGTCACAGCGGGTATGGGAGGAGGAACTGGAACAGGAGCTGCTCCTATAGTGGCACAAGTTGCAAAAGAACTAGGTATTCTTACAGTTGCAGTTATAACCAAACCTTTTGAGCTTGAAGGTTCAAAAAGGATGAAGATTGCACAAGAAGGTATTAAAGAGCTTATTGAAGAAGTTGATTCTCTTATAACAATACCGAATCAAAAATTACTAGAAGTTCTAGGCGAGGACTGCAGCATGCTAGAAGCTTTTAAACAAGCTAATGATGTTCTAGCTGGAGCCGTAAGAGGAATATCAGATATTATTATTAAGCCTGGACTTATAAACGTTGATTTTGCAGACGTTAAGACGGTCATGTCAGAAAAAGGAACAGCAATGATGGGAACAGGAACAGCAAGCGGTCAAGATAGAGCTCGAATTGCTGCTGAGCATGCTGTAGCAAGTAAATTGTTAGAGGATATTAGTCTGCAAGATGCCAAGGGTGTTTTAGTAAATATAACTGCAGGCCCTGATTTGTCTTTGGGAGAG
>DQKS01000045.1 GCA_015660645.1 Gammaproteobacteria bacterium | reverse complement strand
TTTAAAGTAGCTGGTTCAATGGCTTTTAAAGGAGGAGCCCAAAAGGCAGACCCTGTATTGTTAGAACCTATTATGAGTATTGAAATAGTAACACCAGAAGAATATATGGGAGATGTTGTAGGTGACCTAAGTCGTCGTCGAGGTGTAGTTCATGGAATGGAAGATGGACCTTCTGGAAAAGTGGTTTCTGGCGAGGTTCCTCTTGCCGAAATGTTTGGTTATGCAACCGATATTAGGTCTGCCTCTCAGGGGAGAGCTACCTTTACAATGGAGCCTTTGAAATACTCTGAAGTTCCTTCAAATGTTGCAGAATCTATTATTAATAAAAAAGATTAATTTAATATATATGTTAAATTAATCGAAAACCCTATTTTATATAGGGTTTTCTGTATTTTATGTTGACACATTGAAGCCACAAAACTAGAATCAGCGCTCGTTTTGTTGGAGATGCTCGAATCTTAGAAATTTCTAGGTAAGAGCTTTATTTATTAATAAACCTAACCTGTTTAAAAGGTAAGGTTTTGTTACGTTCTTGAAAAGAAGAGTTAAAGGTTAAAAATGCAAAATCAAAGTATCAGAATTAGACTTAAAGCTTTTGATCATAAGCTTATAGACAGATCTGCAAGAGAGATTGTCGAAACGGTCAAACGTACTGGTGCAAAAGTGAAAGGCCCCATACCGATGCCAGTTAAGAAGCACAAAACAACCATCTTAATTTCCCCTCACAAAGATAAAGACGCCAGAGACCAATACGAAATTAGAACCCATAAGCGAACATTAGACATCCTAGAACCTTCAGAAAAAACCCTTGATGCTTTAACAAAGTTAGAGTTATCCGCTGGTGTTGTTGTGCAAATTAGCTTAGATGAGGTGAAATAACCATGTCGATAGGTTTAATAGGTAAAAAGCAAGGTATGTCTAGGGTATTTACACCCGAAGGAGATGCTATTGCTGTGACAGTAGTTAGTGTAGAGCCAAATATAATTACGCAAATTAAATCAGAAGATAATGATGGTTATTTTTCGATACAAGTGACTACAGGCAAGAAAAAAGAAAAGCATTTATCTAAACCTCAATTAGGTCATTTTAAGAAGAATTCTATAAGTCCGGGTGAAGGGTTATGGGAATTCAGAGTTACTTCTGACAAGGTAGATGAGCTTGAAATAGGTAGTAATTTATTCCTAGAACAATTTGAAGAAGGTCAGTTTGTGGATGTTACTGGAACTACAAAAGGAAAAGGTTTTGCTGGAACGGTAAAGAGGTGGAATTTTAAGATGCAAGATGCTACTCACGGTAATTCAATTTCTCATAGAGCACCAGGTTCTATAGGCCAATGTCAAACTCCTGGCAAAGTTTGGAAAGGAAAAAAGATGTCGGGTCATATGGGGTATGAAAGAAAAACTATTCAAAACCTCAAAATAACTTCTATAGATGAAGAAAATAATCTCTTGCTTATAAAAGGTCCAATTCCTGGTTCTACAGGCTCAAATATAATTTTAAAACCAGCTATTAAGTAAACCAATGGAAATTCAAGTTTTAAATCAGAACGGATCTAAAGATTCTAAAATTGAATTATCTAAAAATATCTTTGGACAGGCCTTTAATGAAGATTTAGTTCATCAATTAATTACAACTTATATTGCTAATAGTCATCAAGGAACTAAGGGTCAGAAAAATAGATCTGCTGTCAGAGGTGGAGGCAGGAAGCCTTGGAAGCAAAAAGGAACTGGCAGAGCCAGAGCAGGGACAATAAGATCACCTATATGGAAAGGTGGGGGAGTTACTTTTGCTCATACCTACCAAGATATTAAGCCTAAGAAGATCAATAAAAAGATGTATAGATCGGCAATGCGTTCAATTTGGTCTAAATTAGTAGAAGAAGAAAAAATAATAGCAATAAATAAAATATCTATTGATTTACCTCCAAAGTCTTCGCAGGTTAAATTGCTTTTGACAGATCTTGGGCTTAAATCAGCATTAGCCATCCTACCAGCCAACAATGAAACTCTTTCTTTGGCATCAAAGAACTTAAATGAATTTAATATCCAGACAATAAGTTCCATCGACCCTTCTGCGTTAGTAAAAGCGGAAAAAGTTTTAATAACATCTGAAACTCTTGAGTCTCTAAATAAAATTCTATCCTAATGAGAAAAGATTTATATAAAGTAATCAAGGCTCCTTATTTAACTGAGAAGGTTTCATCTTTAATGGGCTCGGAGAATCAGTATGCCTTTAAGGTAGATATTAATGCTACTAAATTGCAAATTAAGCATGCAATAGAAGGTTATTATTCTGTGAATGTTGAGAAAATAAATATAATTAAGGTGAAAGGAAAGGCTAAGAGATCTAGGTTCAGGATAACAAAAAAATCTGATTGGAAGAAGGCCTATGTCAGATTAGCTGAAGGGCATTCAATAGAGGTTGGAATAGAATAAAAATGGCTACGCAAATTAAAAAATCTAAGCCTACTTCTCCAGGAAGAAGGTTTAGATCGTGGGTATCGAGAGATGATCTCCATAAAGAAGGACCTTACGCACCACTTCTAGAACCCAAGAAGCAAAAATCAGGTCGTAATAATCAAGGAAGGATTACTACTCGCCATCGGGGTGGAGGCCACAAGAAACACTACCGGATTATAGATTTTAAACGCGCTAAGGATTCTATATCTGCTAAAGTTGAGACTATTGAATACGATCCAAATCGGTCAGCGAATATTGCTCTTCTCCTGTATGCCGATGGAGAAAGAAAATACATAATTGCACCTGAAGGATTGAAGGCTGGTGATAATATCCAATCTGGACCAGATTCACCTATCAGCACTGGAAATTCCTTAAGTCTGAAACAAATACCTCTTGGAACAGTAATTCACTGTGTTGAGCTATTTCCAGGTAAAGGAGCGCAGATGATGAGGAGTGCTGGATCTTCAGCCCAAATCCTTGCTATTGAAGGAAGGTATGTCACGCTTAGACTGAGAAGTGGAGAGGTAAGAAGAGTCTTATCTGATTGCAGAGCTACTATTGGAGCTGTATCTAATACTGAGCATTCATTGAGGTCGATCGGTAAAGCCGGAGCTAAGAGATGGCTGGGCATTCGACCTACGGTCAGAGGAGTGGCGATGAATCCTGTAGATCACCCGCATGGTGGAGGTGAAGGCAAGACTTCTGGCGGTAGACATCCTGTAACTCCTTGGGGTGTGCCAACAAAAGGATTCAAAACAAGAAAGAAAACAAAGAGTACAAATAAAATGATTGTACGTCGTAGACATCAATAATAATTATGCCTAGATCGTTAAAGAAAGGACCGTTCATAGATTTACACCTTCAGAAAAAGGTAGAAAAGGCTATTGCCGGTAATGATAAGAGACCTATTAAGACCTGGTCAAGGAGATCAATGGTTTCTCCTGAAATGGTAGGTTTAAATATCGCTGTACATAACGGGAGGCAGCATATTCCCATTTTTATACAAGAAGATATGGTAGGACACAAGTTAGGCGAGTTTGTGTTAACAAGAACTTTTAGAATGCATGCTGGAGATAGGAAATAATTCTTTGTAAATTATGAGTGAAGTAAGTGCCAAATTAAGAAGTGCAAGAATCTCTGCCCAAAAGGTTAGGTTAGTGGCTAATCAAATTAGGGGCAAGCATGTAGAAGAAGCATTGGGTATATTAACTTTTGCCCCTCAGAAATCTGCTCACGTAGTAAAAAAAGTTTTAGAGTCAGCAATTGCAAATGCTGAACATAATAATGGTCTGGATGCAGACTCCTTGTTTGTTTCAAGTATAGCCATCGATGAAAGTTTCACAATGAAAAGAGTTAGACCTAGAGCTAGAGGCAGGGCAGACAGGTTTTTTAAACGAAGTTGTAATATTGCCTTAACAATAAAGGAAAAAAGTTAGTAATGGGACAAAAAGTACATCCAATAGGTTTTAGATTAGGGATAACAACCCAACATACTTCTATTTGGTATGCTGAGAAATCTCAATACACAGCCAATCTTTTGAAAGATATTGAAGTTAGAGAACATTTATCAAAAAAACTCTCTCACGCTTCAGTTAGTCGCATAGATATAGAGAGGACTGCAGATAATGCTAGAGTCTTAATTCATACAGCTAGACCGGGTATTGTTATAGGAAAAAAAGGCGAAGATATTGATAAAATGCGCGAGGATATTACTCGTAGGATGGGCATTCCTGTAACACTAAGCATACAAGAGATAAGAAAACCTGATTTGGATGCAAAATTGTTAGCTGAAAGTGTAGCCCAGCAACTTGAAAGAAGAGTAATGTTTAGAAGGGCTATGAAAAGGGCAGTTCAGAATGCTATGAGGCAGGGAGCTCAGGGCGTTAAAATAAGGGTTGCTGGAAGATTGGGTGGCGCTGATATCGCTAGAGCAGAGATTCAAAAAGAAGGTCGAGTTCCTTTGCATACGCTCAGAGCAGATGTGGATTATGGTGTTGCTGAAGCAAATACAACTTACGGTGTTATCGGAGTTAAAGCTTGGGTCTTTAGAGGAGAAGTGCTTCCTCCTCCCAAAAAAGAAGGATCAGATTAAGGTAAAATAATGTTTCAACCAAAAAGAACTAAATACCGAAAACAGCAAAAGGGCAGGAACACTGGGAATGCTCAGCGTGGTTCTACACTAAGTTTTGGTACATTCGGTCTTAAAGCTACTACTAGAGGCCAACTTACTTCTAGACAGATTGAAGCAGCAAGAAGAGCAATGACAAGAAAAGTAAAAAGAGGAGCGAAGATTTGGATAAGGGTTTTTCCTGATAAACCTATAACAAAAAAACCTTTAGAAGTTAGGCAGGGTAAAGGAAAAGGTAATGTTGAGTATTGGGTATGCCCAATAAAACCAGGAAAAATTTTATATGAAATGGAAGGGGTAGATGAAGAACTAGCTAAAGAAGCTTTTGCTCTAGCTTCTGCAAAGATGCCAGTTTCTACAACCTTTGTAAGGAGAGTCTAAGATGGCTAAAGAAAGTATTTTGAGCAGATTAAGAAGTAAGCCTGAAAACTCTTCAGACGAAGAAGAAAAATTACTCCAGGAGCTTATGGAATTGAAAGTTAAACAATCTCAAGGTCAGTTAAAAGAGACACATAAGATTAGAGAAGTTAGAAAATCTATTGCTCAGTTAAAGACCTTATTTAAAGAACAACAAGAAAATAAAGAATAATGACAGATCAGATAACCAGAACAGAAACAGGACTAGTAGTAAGTTCAGCGAGAGATAAAACAATCACTGTGATTATTGAGAGGACTATCAAACACCCTTTATATAAAAAAATATTAAGGAGATCAACAAAGCTTCACGCGCATGATCAAGATAACCAGTGTGAAGAAGGAGATCTAGTAACAATTAAAGAATGCAAGCCTTTGTCTAAGACCAAATCTTGGAACTTAGTGAGTATTGATAAAAAAGGGCAGAAGATAAATTAATAATCATGATTCAAGAACAAACATACTTAGAAGTGGCAGATAATAGCGGAGCAAGGAAACTTATGTGTATCCGCGTGCTTGGTGGCTCTAAGAAAAGATACGCGAAAATTGGTGATGTGATAAAAGTAACGATCAAAGAAGCTATTCCTACTGGAAGAGTAAAGAAAGGCGAAGTGGTAGATGCTGTTGTAGTTAGGACAAAAAATAAGCTAAGAAGATCGGACGGATCATCAATTCGTTTTGATGATAATGCGGCAGTTTTGATAAATGCTCAAAAACAGCCAATAGGTACTCGTGTATTTGGGCCGGTCTCAAGGGAATTAAGAAGTGAAGAGTTTATGAGAATAGTATCTCTTGCTCCGGAAGTTCTATAAAACAATGAATAAAATAAAGACAGGTGACTCAGTTATAGTTATAGCTGGCAAAGACAAAGGCAAGCAAGGCTCTATTACTAAAATTTTGAACAACGGTAGATGCTATGTTTCTGGTGTGCAGATGGTTAAGAGGCATACCAAGGCTAACCCGCAAGCAGGAATCGCTGGTGGTTTGGTAGAAAAAGAAGCTTCTATTAATGTTTCTAATATTTCAATTTTCAATCCTAGTTCTAAGAAGGCCGATAAGGTTTCTATTAAAACTCTTGAAGATGGAACGAAAGTGAGGATCTTTAGATCTTCAGGAAAGGAGATTAAGTAATGATCCCTCTTAAAGAGCATTATAGGAAAACAGTTGTCCCAGAGCTAAAGGAGAAGTTTGGACTCTCTTCTGTTATGTCAGTACCTAAAGTTACTAAAGTTACTTTGAATATGGGTGTAGGAGAAGCTATTAATGATAAAAAAGCACTAGAGAAGGCTGTTGAAGATTTAACTCTAATTGCTGGTCAAAAACCTCTTGTAACTACAGCCCGTAAGTCAGTTGCTAATTTTAAATTGAGAGACGGTATGGCCATTGGTTGTAAAGTTACTTTAAGAGGTGACAGGATGTATGAATTCTTGCAACGTCTTTTAGGTGTAGCAATTCCCAGAGAAAGAGATTTTAGAGGACTGGAGATTAAATCTTTTGATGGAAGAGGAAATTACACCATGGGCGTGAAAGAGCATATTATTTTTCCTGAAATTGATTATGACAAAGTAGACAAGATTAGAGGTATGGATATATCAATTACAACTTCAGCACAAGATGATACTTCTGGAGAGGCTTTATTAAGAGCGATGAAGTTTCCATTTAAGAATTAGAGGACACAGATATGGCAAAAGCATCAATGAAAGCAAGAGAAGAGCGTAGACGAAGAACAGTGCTTCGCTTTGCTTCAAAAAGAGCAGCACTTAAGGAAATAATTAAAAGTCCTAAATCTTCGCAAGAAGAAAGGGAGTTGGCTCAAATAAAACTACAAAAACTTCCCCGGGATGCTAACCCCATAAGGATGCAAAGACGATGTGCTATAACTGGAAGACCTCATGCAGTTTATAGAAAATTTGGTCTTGGAAGAAATAAACTCAGAGAATTTGCCATGAAAGGTGATATTCCTGGTCTAGTAAAATCAAGTTGGTAATAAAAAAATGAGTATTCAAGACCCTATTGCAAATCTTTTTTCTAGTATTAATAATGCTCAATCAAGAGCAAAAGAAAGTGTTGTTGTTCCTTTTTCAACTAAGAAAGTTGCTTTAGTAGACATTTTAAAACAAGAAGGTTATTTGGGCGCCTATAGCATTTCAGAAGGATCTAAGCCCCAGCTAACAATTCAGCTAAGATATTTTGAAGACAAACCAGTAATTAAACAGCTAAAAAGAGTAAGTAAACCTGGACTAAGAGAATATTCAAGTTATAAAGATTTACCTTCTGTGAATGGCGGTTTGGGAGTGGCAATTATTTCAACTAACAAAGGACTTATGACTGACCAACAGGCAAGAGAAGCTGAATTAGGTGGCGAAGTTATTTGCTCAGTATTTTAAGAAGAATAAAGATGGCAACTACTTCAATAAAACCAATTCTTATACCAGAGGGTGTAACTTTGTCTTCTGATAAGAAATTTATTACTGCTGCAGGGAAGCTTGGTGAAATGACCTTAGAGCTTCATCAAGATGTAGATTTTATTAAAGAAGAAGGCACTATTGCTTTTCTTCCTAATAAGAAAACCAAAGAGTCTTTAGCTATAACTGGCACAATGCGAGCTTTAACCAAAAACTTAATGCAAGGTGTTGTAGCTGGGTTTGAAAAGAAATTAGAAATAAACGGAGTTGGTTATAGAGCAAAACTTGAGGGTAAAGTCATAGAATTAAGCTTAGGTTTTTCGCATCCAGTTAAGCATGAATTGCCTGATGGTGTTTCTGCAGAACTACCTAGCAATACAGAAATTGTTCTTAAATCAATGGATAAACAGTTAGTAGGACAAGTTGCAGCTGAGATTAGAGATTATAGACCTCCGGAGCCTTATAAAGGCAAGGGAGTAAAATACGCTGATGAGAGAATTAAGCGCAAAGTATCTAAGAAGGCATAAAAATGAGTATTAAAAATATTAAAAGGCAAAGAAGAGCTTTAAAGACAAGGTCAAAGATTAGTCTGTTGGAAAAGAATAGATTGACTATTTTTAGATCAAATAATCATATTTATGCGCAGATTATGTCAAATGGTGGGGCTGAAGTTTTGGTTGCTGCTTCTACATCAGAGCCATCTGTAAAAGATAAAAAAAATGGTAATTTAGAAGCTTCTGCTAAGGTTGGAAAACTGATAGCTGAAAGAGCAATAGAAAAGGGAATACAAGATGTTGCCTTTGACCGATCAGGCTACAAATACCATGGCCGAGTTAAAGCATTAGCAGAGGCAGCTAGAGAAGCTGGTTTATTATTTTAGTAAAGGAAAGATATGCAAAACAATGTAGCAACAGATAATCTAGGCTCTGAAGTATTAGAAGAAAAGCTAGTACAAGTTAACAGAGTTGCAAAAGTAGTCAAAGGTGGAAGAATATTTGGTTTTACTGCTGTAACTGTGGTGGGCGATGGAAATGGCAAGATAGGTTTTGGAAGAGGTAAGGCTAGAGAAGTTCCCATAGCTATTCAGAAAGCTCTTGATCATGCTCGAAGAAATATGATATCTATCGAATTGAAAGGAGATACCATTCAATATCCTATTAAATCAAAATTTGGTGCCTCGGTAATTTTTATGAAGCCAGCTGCACCTGGAACAGGAATTATAGCGGGTGGTGCTATGAGAGCAGTATTAGAATTAGCAGGTGTAAAGGATGTCCTTGCAAAATGTTACGGTTCAACTACTCCAGTTAATGTTGTAAGAGCAACTTTGAAGGCATTGAGTGAAATGGAATCTCCAGCGCGAGTAGCTAAAAGGCTTGGAAAAGGATAAAAGGATGGAAGACAGAAAACTATCAGTCAAATTAGTTAAGAGTTTAATAGGCTCTAAATCCTATCAAAAGAAGAGTGTAAGGGGTTTGGGTTTGTCTAAAATGGGGCAAGTTGTTTCAGTCGCAGATACTCCAGAGAATAGAGGGATGATTAATCAGGTCATTCATTTATTGGAAGTAAATTAATTGAGGATAGAAAAGTGCAACTAAATAAGCTAAAGCCAAACCCTAAAAGAGTTAGTTCTAATAAAAGAATAGGAAGAGGGCCTGGCAGTGGGTTTGGGAAAACAAGCGGTAAAGGCCACAAAGGAATGAAATCTAGATCTGGTGGAAGAGTTCGTATAGGTTTTGAAGGTGGTCAAATGCCATTGCAAAAGAGGGTACCAAAGTTTGGGTTTTCTTCAAGGGTTAACCGATTTACGGAAGAAGTTAGACTTAGCTCCTTAGTTAGATTGGGTAAAGATGAAGTTAGCCTTAAAGTTTTAGCAGAAGCAGATTTAATAAAAAACTCAACTAAGAAAGTAAAAATATTTTTGGATACCGATGAATGTATAAAGATGAAACTAACTGGTCTTAAAACAACTGCTTCAGTAAGAAAAATGATTGAAGAATCTGGAGGCTCAATAGAAGAATAATTATTATGTCAGTTAATCCTTCAGCAATTGGAAAAAATAAGGGACTTTCAGAGTTATGGAAGCGTCTAAGGTTTGTTCTTATGGCTGTAATTATTTATAGAGTAGGTACTCATATACCTATACCTGGTATAGATCCAGATAGGCTCGCTAATCTCTTCCAACAAAACCAAGGAACATTGTTAGATTTATTTAATATGTTCTCTGGAGGTGCGCTGGAAAGAATGAGCATCATGGCCTTGAATATAATGCCTTATATAACAGCTTCAATTATCATGAGTTTGCTAGAAGGTACAACCCCATCTTTGAAGAAACGTTTTAGGGAAGAAGGTGAAGAAGGAAGGCGTATGAGGACTAATTATGTGCGTTGGGGGACAGTTGGTTTAGCTTTAGTGCAAGCAAGTGGCCTAGCTCTAGGATTACAAAATCAAGGTTTAGCTTTAGATCCAGGTTTATTATTTCAAATATTAGCAGTCACTTCATTGGTAACAGGAACGGTCTTTTTAATGTGGTTAGGAGAGCTGGTTACAGAGAGAGGAATAGGAAATGGAATTTCTATTATTATTTTCTCAAGTATTGTTTCCGGATTACCGAGGGCAATCGGACAGGCTTTTGAAGGAGCAAGGCAAGGAGATATTAATTTACTAATGCTTCTGTCAATAGCTTTGGTTGCGGTCGCAGCTATAGCATTTATTGTTTGGATAGAAAGAGGACAGAGAAGAATTACAGTCAATTATGCTAAAAGACAACAAGGCAGAAAAATGGTACAAGGCCAGGCTTCTTATCTGCCAATGAAGATTAACCAAGCAGGTGTTATCCCAGCTATTTTTGCTAGTAGTTTATTATTATTTCCGGCTTCAGCATCGACGTGGTTTGGCCAAGGAGAAGGGTTTGAATGGCTTCAAGAAATAGCGTTAGCACTTGGACCTGGACAACCTCTTTATGTCATTCTTTTTTCAGCTCTTATAGCTTTCTTTTGCTTTTTTTATACGGCATTACAATTTGATCCAAAAGAAATATCAGAAAATCTTAGGAGATCAGGTGCCTATATGCCTGGAATAAGACCAGGAGATCATACTGCTGATTACATTGATAGTGTAATGACAAGACTTACGGTATGGGGATCAGGTTATTTGATTCTAGTTTGTTTGATGCCTCAATTTTTAATTATTTCTGCAAATGTTCCCTTTTATTTAGGAGGTACATCGTTGCTTATTGCAGTAGTTGTAGTTATGGATTTCATGGCACAAGTACAATCTCATTTAATGTCTCATCAATATGAATCTTTGCTTAAGAAGGCTAATTTAAAGGGTTATGGCAATAACGCATTAGGTGGAAGGTAGGAGAAAATTATGAAAGTAAGAGCTTCTGTAAAAAAGATTTGTAGAGATTGTAAAATCGTAAAGAGAAAAGGAACTCTCTATGTAATTTGTAACAAAGAACCAAGACATAAACAAAGACAAGGTTAGGAGAGAAAAATGGCTCGTGTAGCAGGCGTAAACATTCCAGATAATAAACATGCAGAGATATCTTTAACTTATGTTTTTGGTATAGGAAAAACTAGATCATTAAGTATTTGTTCAGCGGTAGGAATCGATCCTTCAACAAAAATAGCTGATCTAAATGAAGATCAATTAGAAGCTATAAGAACAGAAATAGGAAAGTTTGTTGTGGAAGGTGATCTTAGAAGAGATATTGCTACAAACATAAAAAGATTAATGGATTTAGGAACTAATAGAGGTATTCGTCATAGAAGGCATTTACCAGTTAGAGGACAAAATACAAAGAATAATGCTAGAACACGAAAAGGCCCTCTAAGGCCAATAAGAAGGTAAAAAATGGTTACAAAAAAAACTACAAAGAGGAGAGTAAGTGAAGCAATTGCTCATATACACGCATCTTTTAATAATACGTTAATAAATATTACTGATAAAAAAGGTAATGCTATTGCCCAGTCTAGTGCGGGCGCTCAAGGATTCAGGGGCTCACGTAAGAGTACTCCTTTTGCCGCTCAGAAAGCAGCCGAAGCGGTAGGTGATAAAGTTAAGATGGCAGGTGTAGAGAGCTTAGAGATTCAAGTTAGAGGGCCAGGATCAGGAAGAGAGTCTGCTATAAGAGGCTTAAATTCGAGGGGTTTTAAGATAACTAAAATAACAGATGTAACACCAATACCTCATAACGGCTGTAGGCCGCCTAAGAGGAGGAGAGTCTAATGGCAAGATACCTAGGACCTAAATGTAAACTTTCTAGAAGAGAAGGAAGAGATCTGCTTTTAAAGAGTGGTATTAGGGCGCATGACTCAAAATGTAAAGCTGAAACTGTCCCTGGCCAGCACGGAAGAAGTAGAAGGCCTCGAATCTCAGACTATGGGGTTCAATTAAGAGAAAAACAGAAAGTAAGAAGAATCTATGGTGTGATGGAAAAGCAATTTAAAACTTATTATAAACATGCTGCAAGAATGAAAGGAGTGACTGGAGATAATCTGTTACAGATTCTAGAGAGCAGACTCGATAATGTTGTTTACAGAATGGGCTTTGCTACAACAAGAGCGGAAGCAAGACAATTAGTAAGTCATAAAGCTGTTTTGATAAATGATAAGAAGGTCAATATACCTAGTTATCAAGTTTCTGCTGGAGACGTTATAACTTTATCAAATGGTGCTCAGGCCCAAGTACGAGTACAGCAATCATTGGAAATTGCAAAAAATAGAGAAGAAGTTGATTGGGTTGATGTAAACCCTTCTTTATTCTTAGGAACTTTTAAATCATTACCCGAAAGAGCTTCTTTAGATACTGATATTAATGAGAATCTAATAATCGAGCTTTATTCAAAATAATACTGAAGAGGAAAAAAATGACTGATAACTACGACATTATAAAAAATTTTCTAACACCTACTGATATCTTGGTAGAGGAAGTTGGTCCTACTAAGTCCAAGATAGTATTAGAGCCTTTAGAGCAGGGTTTCGGGCATACTTTAGGTAATGCCTTAAGAAGAATTATACTCTCCTCTATGCCTGGCACTGCTGTTTCAGAGGTTAAAATTGAAGGGGTTCTTCATGAATACAGTACTATAGAAGGAGTTCAAGAAGATGTAATAGATATTCTATTAAATCTAAAAGAATTATCAGTGAGGTTATTAGAAGCTGAAGAAGTTGAATTAACCTTAAGTAAAAAAGGAAGTGGTGCTATAACTGCTGCGGATATAGAACTACCAGCAGGCGTAGAAATAGTTGATCCCGATCATCATATAGCTACTTTAAACAATGAAGGCTCTCTTAATATGACTTTGAAAGTGACCAGAGGAAGAGGCTTTGTACCCCTTAAGAGTCTTGGAGAAGATGAAGGTCAAGAGACAGGTTTGCTTAGGCTGGATGCTACTTACTCGCCAGTAAAACGTGTTACTTATCAAGTAGACAACGCTAGGGTAGAACAACGTACTAACTTAGACAGACTTACTATAGATATAGATACTGATGGAACTTTAGATGCTGAAGAAATTTTAAGAATTTCAGCTACTATATTGCAACACCAGCTGTCAGCTTTTGCTGAATTAGGAAGATTAGAAGAAGTTATTGAAGAACAAGAAGAAGTAAAAATTGATCCTATTATGCTTAGGCCTGTAGATGAGCTTGAATTAACTGTAAGGTCAGCTAATTGTTTAAAAACTGAAAATATACATTACATTGGTGATTTGGTTACAAGAATGGAATCTGACTTATTGAGAACACCTAACTTAGGAAAGAAATCTCTGAATGAGATAAAAGAAGTTCTTCTTTCTAGAGGCTTGTCCCTAGGGTTAATTTTAGAACATTGGCCACCAGAATCAAATTAATATCATTAATAATTAAGAAAAATGAGACATAGAAAGACAGGTAGAAAGCTTAATAGAAATAGTCCGCAAAGAGGGGCTCTTATGAAGGGGTTGGCTATTTCAATCATTGAGCATGAATCTGTTAGGACAACATTGGCTAAAGCTAAAGAAATTAGAGGTTTTTTAGAACCACTAGTAACTTTAGCAAAAAAAAATACTGTAGCTAATCAAAGAATTGCTTATGCAAGATTGCAGTCAAAGCCGGCAGTAGCTAAATTGTTTGATGAACTTGGACCTAGGTATGCTGATAGACCTGGAGGTTATTTACGTATCATTAAAAGAGGATTCAGAGCAGGAGATAAATCACCCGCAGCTCAAATTGAATTTGTTTTGAATGATGAAGAGGCTACCGAAGAGACTGCAGCAGAAGAGGAAACAGTCAGCGCCTAGTTTAGAAGTTTTCTGAGGTGCTTCCCAGTGTGAGAGTTTTTGGAAGATCCGATTGCTTCCGGTGTACCTGAAGCTACAATCTTACCTCCACCAGATCCTCCTTCTGGACCAAGATCTATTATCCAATCAGCAGATTTTATAACCTCCATATTATGTTCTATAACAACGACTGTATTTCCGCTGTCTCTTAATCTATTTAGAACTTTTAAGAGAAGTTCTACATCGTAAATATGTAAACCAGTGGTGGGTTCATCTAAAATATAAAGAGTGTGACTCAAAGAACTTTTAGATAGCTCTTTCCCAAGCTTAACTCTTTGCGCTTCTCCTCCAGATAAGGTAGTTGCCTGCTGACCTAATCTAACATAACCAAGCCCGACGTCTTGAAGAGTACTTAGCTTCTTTTTAATGGAAGGAATAGCATTAAAGAATTCTAAAGAATCTTCAACCGTCATGTCCAAGACTTCAAATATATTTTTATTTTTAAATTTAATATCGAGAGTTTCTCGGTTATATCTTTTGCCATTACAAACATCACATTTAACATATATATCAGGAAGGAAATGCATTTCTACTTTGATGACGCCATCCCCTTGGCAAGATTCGCATCTTCCGCCTTTTACGTTAAAGCTAAAACGTCCAATCTTGTAGCCTCGAGATCTAGCTTCTTGTGTGCCGGCAAACAGCTCCCTGATTGGTGTAAATAGCCCTGTGTAGGTTGCTGGATTAGATCTAGGAGTTCTCCCAATAGGGCTTTGACTAATTTCAATAATTTTATCAATATCATCAATGCCCGTAATTTTTTCGAATGGTTTCGTATCTACAAATGCTGATCTACCTATTTTATTTGATATAGCAGGCAATAAAGTTTGGTTTATTAGAGTAGATTTACCTGATCCAGAGACCCCTGTAACACAAACAAATAAACCTAAAGGAAGTTCTAAATTAACATTTTGTAAATTATGTCCCTTTGCTCCTTTAAGTTTAATTACTTTATTCTTTGTTATTTTTTGTCTCTCTTTAGGTAAAGAAATAGACCTCTTTCCAGATAGATACTGTCCAGTTAGTGATTTTTCTGAATCAGAAATGTCCTTAACTGTTCCTTGCGCACAGATTTCTCCACCATGAACACCTGCTCCTGGTCCTACATCTATTATGTGATCTGCGAAAAGCATGGTGTCATGGTCATGCTCAACGACTATGACAGAGTTACCTAGATCTCTAAGTTTTATGAGTGTTTTTAATAATTTTTCATTGTCTCTTTGGTGTAGGCCAATAGAAGGTTCATCGAGAATATAAGTTACACCTACAAGACCGGCCCCAATCTGGCTGGCTAATCTAATTCTTTGGGCTTCTCCACCGCTAAGACTTTCAGCACTCCTATCTAAGGTTAAATAGTTAAGTCCAACATCAATTAAGAATTCTAATCTCTCTTTAATTTCTTTTACAATCCGATCAGCTATCTCTTTTTTAGTCCCCTTGAGTTTTAACATAGAAAAAAAACTAAATGCCTCATCAATGGTTAGAGTAGTTATATTGGGGAGAGAGCTCTTGTCTAAAAATACATTGCGAGCTTCTTCTCTAAGCCTTGTACCTGAACAAGATTGACAGTCCCTGACACTTATAAGCTTCGATAGATACTCTCTAACACCATTTGAGTCTGTTTCTTTGTATCTGCGATTGATATTAGTCATCACACCTTCAAATGGATAAATCCTTTCAACTAACTTTCCTCGTTTGCTTCTCCAGCTAAAATTAATAGGCTCTCCATTAGACCCTTCTAGGATTAATTCTTTGGTTTGATCAGATAATTGATTAAGTGGTTCTTCTAGAGAGAAATTATAATGGTTCGATAAGCAGCGTAATAAATGGTAATGATATTTATTATTTACGTCCCACCCTACGATGGCTCCTTCGGATAGACTTGCAGATGGTTCATGTATTACTTTATTTACATCTACGTAAGGTTTTATCCCTAGTCCTTCACATTCTGGACAGGCTCCAGCAGGATTATTAAAAGTAAATAATCGCGGTTCAAGCTCTGGAATGCTATAACCACATTCAGCACAAGCCATTTTAGATGAATAGGTTTTTTCTTCTAAGTCTCCTTTTATATCTAAGATTTTTACTAATCCTTCTCCTAGATTCAGGCC
Source organism: Gammaproteobacteria bacterium (assembly GCA_015660645.1). GTDB lineage: Bacteria > Pseudomonadota > Gammaproteobacteria > Magnimaribacterales > Magnimaribacteraceae > CAJJAM01. The sequence continues at coordinate 46,076 of DQKS01000045.1, read as the reverse complement.
ATTTTCTAAAGATTCAGAGAGCCTTAATTTAAAATCATCATCAATATTTTTAGGCATCTTAAGTCTATCTATAACTGCTTCAATGGAATGTTTTTTATTCTTATTTAGTTTGGGCACATCATCAACATCAACTATTATTCCATTCACTCTAACTCTGACGTAGCCTTGAACTTTTAATTCTTCAAAAACATGAAGATGTTCACCTTTTTGCTCATTTACTAACGGAGCTAAAATTGCAAATATTAAATCTTTAGGAGTCTTCAATACTTGATCACATATCTGATTAACACTTTGACCTTCTAGAGAAATATTATGATTCGGACATTTAGGGGTACCGGCTCTAGCAAATAATAATCTTAGATAGTCATAGATTTCTGTGACTGTGCCGACCGTAGATCTGGGATTATGGGAAGTTGTTTTTTGTTGGATAGAAATGGCAGGAGATAAGCCTTCAATGTGATCAACATCAGGTTTCTCCATCACTGATAAGAAGTTCCTGGCATAAGATGATAGAGACTCCACATATCTTCTTTGTCCCTCTGCATAAAGAGTATCAAAGGCAAGAGAAGATTTTCCTGATCCTGAAAGTCCAGTTATAACAACAAGTTGATCTCTAGGAAGATCTACGTTTATATTTTTTAGATTATGCTGTCTTGCTCCACGAACTTTTATATGTTTCATTTATAAAGAAAATTAAATGTTTTAGACCTTAACTTCAGAAAACTGATTATAATCCTTGTTGAAACATTTAACTTAAATTAGATATAAAATTGATATGGCAAGAAGTGGAATTAATAAAGTTATTCTAGTAGGAAACTTAGGACAAGATCCGGAAATAAAATATACAGCTGGTGGAGCAGCAGTCACTACATTAAGTATTGCTACCTCTGAATCTTGGAAAGATAAAGATACGGGAATGGACCAAGAAAAAACAGAATGGCATAGAGTTGTTCTTTGGAGACGTCTTGCTGAAATAGCAGGTGAGTACCTTAAAAAAGGTTCCAAAATTTATATTGAAGGGCAGCTACAGACTAGAAAATGGGAACAGGATGGCCAGACTCGTTATACTACTGAGGTCATCGGCAGGGATATGCAATTCTTAGACAGCAGAGGTTCTAGTTCCGATAGCTATGAAAAATCTAGCACACCTAGTGGAGAAGAAATATCGGAAGTTCCTGATAGCGGTATAACTGACGACGATATACCTTTTTAAGACTTTTCAAATATTAATGAGGCATTTGTGCCTCCGAAGCCAAAGCTATTGCTTAAAACGCGTTTAACTTCTAATTCCTTATTTTCTTGAATTATAGGAAAATCTTCAGCTCCTTCAGCAATATTGTCTATATTAATGGAACCAACTAAAAAACCTTCCTTAATCATGATTAGACAATAAATAGCTTCGTGAACTCCAGCTGCACCTAATGAATGCCCTGAAAGAGATTTAGTTGAACTGATGGCAGGGATGTCTTTTGCAAAAACAGACTTAATAGCTTGTAATTCAGTTAAATCGCCTGCTGGTGTACTAGTTCCATGAGCATTTATGTAGTCAATCTTTTTATTTCCACACATATCTAGAGCTAATTGCATACATTTCCTGGCTCCTTCGCCAGAAGGACTAACCATATCTTGGCCATCTGAAGTAGCTGCATAGCCTGAAAGTTCAGCATATATATGTGCACCTCTTTTAAGGGCATGTTCTTCTGCCTCAAGAATTAGAGTGCCACCTCCACCAGCAATAACAAACCCATCCCTGTTTTGATCAAAAGCTCTTGAAGCTTTTTTTGGCTCTTCATTATATTTTGTTGAAAGGGCTCCCATAGCATCAAAAAGACTAGTTGTACCCCAATGCTCTGCTTCACCGCCTCCTACTATAACTATATCTTGCTTACCTAGTTGTATTTGTTCCATGCCGGCGCCTATACAATGTGCACTTGTAGAGCATGCAGAGGATATGGAGTAGTTAACGCCTTTAATACCAAATGATGTTGCTAGACAAGCTGAGACCGTGCTCCCCATTGCTTTGGTTACCCTGTAAGGACCTATTCTCTTTAGTCCTTTTGATCTAAGTATATCTGCAGAATCAATTGTATCTTCTGAAGATGCACCTCCAGATCCCATAATTATCCCAGTTCTATCATTAGAAAGCTCATCAAGAGACAGGTTGGCATCTTTTATAGCCTGTTCAGTACTTATATAAGCATAAGCTGCTGCATCGCCCATAAATCTATAAAGTTTCCTATCAATCTTTTCTTTCAGATCTAGATTTTTAATAGAACCTGATATAAAACTCCTTAGTCCCATCTCTTTATTAATCTCGTTTAAGATTATTCCAGATGATAAAGTCTTAAGTGAATTAGTTACTTCTTCAATGTTATTGCCTAAACTGGAGACAATGCCAAACCCCGTAACTACTACTTTTTGCATTTTTTAAAACGAAGAGGTATCTTCAAATAAACCAACTTTCAGGCCTTTAGCCGTATAAATTTCTCTTCCATCTACCGACATAGATCCTTCTCCTATACCTACTGTAAGATCTAAATTAACAACTCTTTTCATGTCTATTTTAAAAGTTACCTTTTTAGCTGTCGGAAGCACTTGTCCAAAGAATTTTACTTCCGAAGAACCTAAGGCTCTTCCTTTACCGGGGTTCCCTAACCAACAGAGATAGAAGCCTACAAGTTGCCACATTGCATCAAGACCCAGACAACCCGGCATAACAGGATCTTCTTTAAAGTGACAATCAAAAAACCACAGACTTGGATCTATGTCGAGTTCTGCAATTATACTCCCTTTATGATACTTGCCTTTGGAGTCATTAATTTCAGTAATTCTATCAAACATTAGCATGTTTGGTGTGGGGAGCCTTCCGTTTAATGGTCCAAAGAGATTGCCTTCAGCGCAGTCTAGTATCTCTTCCTTTTCATAACTTTTTTGGGGTGAAAACGTCCTCATTAAGACCTCACGTAGTTAGAATCTATCCATCATACAATAAACATACTTTCTTTTCTTTTTAACCTTTTCTTTCGCTTACCTCTTTGACTATATTCTGGATTTTTATTTTGTAAATTGAATCAGGAAATAATGAGACTTTAGATAAGCAATCTTCTATATAAGAATTACAAATTTCTTGAACTTCTTTTAAGGCTCCTGATCCCTTAATTATTTCGATAACTTTTGACAAGCTTGAAGAATCTTTTTTTGATATCAGTTTGAGTATAGTTTTTTTGTTTTGATTTGATGTTAATTCAATAGTACGTAGAAGAGGTAAAGTTATTTTCCCTTCTTCAAAATCTTTACCAATCTTTTTACCAGTCAATTCTTTATTACCAAAATAATCTAGTAAATCATCTTGAATTTGGAAAGCTATTCCTAACGAATAGGCAAAATCTCCTGCTGTTTTTATGACTTCATTCGAAGCTCCTGATAATACTGCAGCACTCTGAGAAGCAGCTTTGAATAGCTCGGCTGTTTTCCTACCTATTATTTCAAAGTAATCTTTCTCAGAAATAATTGCTTTATTTTTTAGGGATAATTGCAGAACTTCTCCTTCAGAAATTATATTGGTTGAATCTGCAAGAATTTTAATTATCTTAGGGTTTCGTAGCCCGGCCATTAATTGAAAAGCTTTTGAATAGACAAAATCCCCCACAAGCACTCCATGTGCATTATCCCATTTCTTGTGTATGCTTTCTTTTCCTCTTCTTGACGAGCTCTCATCCACCACATCATCATGTATTAAAGTTGCTGTGTGAAGAAGTTCAATTGAGCTTGCTAGCTGAGTAAGCTTATTTCCTTTATACCCGAGAGCCTTTGCCGTTAAAATACAGATTAAAGGCCTGATTCTTTTCCCCCCAGAATTGACTAGGTAAGTACTAACTTCTGTAGCCAAACTTACCTCAGAGCTTATAGATTTTGAAAGAGATTCTTCTAAATTCTTTAATTCAGTAGCGATGATACTATTTATATTCTTTTTCATAACTCTTTATTTAATAACTATTCTAAAGTAAGTATCTAGGTATTTAATTCTTTTATTGCGAATTAACCATCTTTTTCGTATAGTGCCCATCCTTAATTTCCTGATTTGGAGAAGAATATGTTTGCCGTAATAGAAAGCGGAGGGAAGCAACACACTGTTAGCGAAGGTGATCAACTTAAAGTTGAATTATTGCCTGGAGAAGAGGGCACATCTATTGAATTTGATAAAGTTTTAATGATCTCTGATGGAAGTGCTTCCAAGATAGGAAGCCCTTTTGTTAAAAACGCTAAGGTGATGGCGAAACTTATCAGTCATGGTAAGGCAGAAAAAATAAAGATATTTAAAATGAAGCGTAGAAAAGACTATAGACGCACCTACGGTCATAGGCAAAAATTTACTGAGATTCTTATAGAATCAATTAATTCTTAGTTCTAGAGGTATAAAAGATGGCACATAAAAAAGCAGGTGGAAGTAGTAGAAATGGAAGAGATTCTAACTCTAAGAGACTTGGCGTTAAAGTTTTTGGTGGCCAAGAAGTTACTCCTGGAGCAATAATTGTTAGACAAAGAGGAACTAAGTTTCATCCTGGTAAGAATGTCGGATGTGGAACTGATCACACCCTTTTCTCAAAAGTTCCAGGAAAAGTTTCATTCATAAAGAAAGGTCCTAAGTTAAGACAATTTGTTAACGTAGAGCCTCTCTAGTTTCCCCTTCCATTTATTATCTAATCTCCAATGAATTTCATTGACGAAGTCAATATAGACGTTACCGCAGGAAATGGAGGTAATGGCTGTATGAGCTTTAGGCGTTTAAAGAATATCCCCCGCGGAGGACCAGACGGTGGAGATGGAGGGTCTGGCGGAGATGTTATTTTAAGAGCTACAAATGGCTTGAATACTCTTTCAAAATTTAGGTTTCAAAAGATATTTAATGCTGAGAGTGGTTCAAAAGGAAGAAGCCAAAATAAAACAGGTATTGGTGGATTAGATCTTGTTATAGATGTTCCCTGCGGAACCATGATCTACGACATTAATACTAATGAGCTTATTGCTGATCTAGACATAGATAACAGTGAAATTATTATTACCAAAGGCGGTAAGGGTGGTCTTGGAAATCTTCGATTTAAGAGTTCGACAAATAGATCTCCTACTAAGATAACCAAAGGTATTGAGGGAGAATTTAAAGAATTAAAATTGGAATTAAGATTATTAGCAGATGTTGGTTTATTGGGAAAACCAAATGCCGGAAAATCTTCTTTAGTTAATGCAGTATCTGGTGCTAGACCCAAGATTGCCGATTATGCTTTTACAACCTTATATCCCAGCTTAGGAGTAGTAGATTTCTCTTCTTATAGAAGTTTTGTCATCTCAGATATACCAGGTCTTATATCTGGCGCTTCCGAAGGAGTTGGGCTTGGCCTTCAATTCTTGAGACATTTATCCAGGACAAGAATAATATTACAAATGGTAGACGTTTATAATAAGACAACAGAAGAAATAATAGATGAAATTGAAGAGCTTTTAAAAGAGTTAAAGGAGTTTGATGCAGATTTATCAAAAAGAGTGAGGTGGTTGGTTTTAAATAAAATTGATTTGATATCTGAGGAAGATAAGGATTTTATAGCGGATCAATTAATTAATCATTTTGGTAATGAAACTAATATTTATTCAATTTCTGCCTTGCAAAGAAAAGGAACTAAAGAGTTGATGATTGACGTAGGAAGGTATTTGGAACAGCTAGATGAGTAATAAGAAGGAAAGATGGGTAATTAAAGCTGGCAGTAGCTTGGTTGCTGGAATAGAGAGTGGAATAAATAGCCTTTTCATAGAGAACTTAGTTTCACAGGTAATCTATTTAATAAAAAAAAATATTGAAGTTATTATTGTTTCTTCAGGAGCAGTAGCTAAAGGAATGCAAGAACTGAACTTAAAAGATAGGCCTTCAACATTGCACTTGCTACAAGCGGCAGCTGCTGTTGGGCAAATGGGCTTGGTGAACGCGTACCAAAGAGAGTTTGATAAATTCGATGTTAAAGCAGCACAAGTTTTAATTAGCCACGATGATATAAGCAACCGCAAGCGATACCTTAATGCAAGACGGAGTTTAGAGACACTACTTGAACTGAATGTAGTACCAATTGTTAATGAGAATGATAGTGTTGCTACTGAAGAAATATCTTTTGGAGACAATGATACCTTGGCGGGTGCATTGGTTGGTCTTGTAAGTGCTGATAAATTTATTATGTTGACCGACCAAGATGGGATTTTCTCTGGCGATCCAACACAAGACTCTAATGTTGAATTATTATCTGAAATAAATCTAGATGATCCTTCACTAGATTTATCTTCTCAACTAGAAGGTTCGTCAGGTAGTGTAGGAAGAGGAGGGATGAAGACAAAAATCATGGCTTCAAGAATAGCCCTTGATGCAGGAGCAAAAACTTGGGTTGCCGATGGACGTCGAGAGAATACTCTCAAAGCTATATTTAATAATGAAAAGATAGGTACAATTTTATTGAGTCAGAGGTCGCAACTTCAATCAAGAAAAACTTGGATTGCTTCTTTGGGGCCGCCTGCTGGGTCAGTATGTTTAGACAACGGTGCTGTTGTAGCTATTAATGAAAAAGGAAGCAGCCTCTTGGCTGCAGGCATAACTAGTGTTTCCGGAGATTTTGACACAGGAGCTTTAATTATTTGCGAAGATGAGAATGGCTACGAGATAGCCAGAGGATTAATTAACCTTAATTCCGAGGATATAAACTTAGTAAAAGGTCTTAATTCTAAGCAACTGTTAGAAAAATTAGATCAGGCAGCCGATGAAGAAATAATTCATCGTAATAATCTGATATTGAGTTAAAGAGTTTTAACTTTCTTGTTTAAGCGAGATTTTATTCTTGCCGCTTTATTCTTATGAATAACTTTTTTACTGGCCATGCTATCTAGAGAACTTTCTGCAATTTTGAAAGCCCCTTTTGCAAGTTCTTTATCTTTAGCTTCAACTGCACTTTCAACTGCTTTAACGGCTGTTCTAGCAGCAGATCGTTGCGTACTTTTGTGAGCATTCCTTTTTACATTCTGTCTTGCTCTTTTAATTGCTGATTTTATATTTGCCATATGCTTGTGTATCTTTAAGAGCCGCGCATAATGCATTCAGAAGAGCTTAGTGTCAAGTGAGTTAAGATAAAGATGAGTTTAAAGAATAAAAAATTTTTAATTGTTATTCTTAGGTTTCATGGGGATGTATTACTCACCAAGCCTTTGATTGATAATATTAAATTAAATTTTCCTGATAGCAAAATTGATATACTTTTGTACAGAGGCACTGAATCAATATTTGAGTTTAATTTAAATATTTCTGAAATAATAAAAATTTCATCCACTTCTGAAATTAACCAACAATATTACAATGTAGGACAGAAATTTTTTCGTTTCTTCACAATATTTTTGTCATTCAAACTCTGGTTAAAATTATTTTTTAAAAGATACGATTATGGAATTTTTCTTACTACGCAGTGGAGAGTAATTCCTATGAGTTGGGCTATGATAGGTGCTAAAAAAGTAGCATTAGCCGATAAAAAGAGGACAAGAAAGTTATGGAAAAAGAGTTTTAATTTCTTTCTTCCAGAGCTTGAAGACAATCATATAGTTGAGAGAAATTTATCTTCTTTAAAAAAATTGGGTCTTAAGATATTCAATACAGATCTAAATATCTTGGATTCTATTCCAGTTTCAGAATGGGAAAAAAATAAAAAACTATTTAGGAACGTAGATGCTCAAGATAAATACTGTGTAATTCATCCGTCCTCAAGAAGAAATTCTAAACTATGGAGGCAAGAAAATTATATCCCGTTAGTTCATATGCTTACTAATAAAGGGTTTAAGGTAGTTTTAACTTCCGGCCCAAACCAATACGAAGTTGATTACGTAAATTTTATAGAAGAAGGCATAAATAACGAAGTTGTAAATTTATCTGGAAAAACTACTTTGATATCTTTAGCTGCTTTAATAAGTAAGGCTTCTCTTTTTATAGGAGTAGACTCTGTTGCTTCTCATATTGCAGCAGCGGTAGACACACCATCAATTACTCTATTTGGACCTAGTAATGTTAGTAATTGGAGGCCTTGGAGTGATAAAGCTATTGTTATATCTAGAACTAATAATGAAGAAGTTTGTAAAGATCATCGTAATGAGCCTGGTAAATACAAGAAATGCCTTTGTTACATATCGCCAAGTAGAGTCTTTAACCATGCAGAAGAAGTATATGATAGTGCTTAAGATAATATTCAATATTGATTATGAAAAAAACTGAAATATTAATGGATGGGCTAACTTTCGGAGAAGGTCCAAGATGGCATGATGGAAAGTTTTATTTCTCTGATTTTTATAGTCACAAAGTCTTCTCATTAGACATGAAAGGCAATAGCAAGCTAATAGTAGAAATCCCTAATCAGCCTTCAGGATTAGGATGGTTGTCTGATGGCACTATGCTGATTGTATCCATGAAAGACCGTAAATTAATGAGTTATAAAAATAATGTTCTAAAAGAAGTTGCTGATTTATCTTCTTTGGCTGGTTTTCATTGCAATGACATGGTGGTTGATAGTCGAGGTAATGCGTACATAGGGAATTTTGGCTTTAACACATATTCCGGTGAAGAGCTTAAACCTGCTAATTTAATCCTCGTTCGGCCTGGAGAGGACCCTTGTGTGGCAGCTAATAATTTACTATTTCCAAATGGAACAGTTATCACACCGGATGGTAGGACTTTAATAGTTGGTGAGACTTATGCTGCACGGTTAACTGCTTTTGATGTTAATGAGGATGCAACATTGTCTAACAGAAGGATATGGGCTGATTTAACTTTAAGTGTTGATGATGGTGAGGTGCCTGCACCTGACGGTATGTGTTTAGATGCAGAAGGCGCAATATGGGTAGCTTCCCCTTCAACGGCTGAGGTTATTAAAGTAAAAGAAGGTGGAGAGATATTAGACAGTATTCCAGTTTCAACAAATGCATATGCTTGTATGTTGGGAGGAGATGATTTATGTACACTTTTTATATGCACTTCAAATGCTTCGGGGATTGATCCAGAAGCTGCTCTTCGAGAGAAATCTGGAAAGATTGAGACGGTTAGAGTCGACGTCCCAGGAGCGGGCAAACCTTAAACTTTAATGGTGGAGGCGGCGGGAATTGAACCCGCGTCCATCAGTACTCTGCCACAAGGTCTACATGTTTAGTTTTATCTATTAATTTAATCTTTTAAGACCCGATAAGCAGGGTTTAAAAGACGATCTCAATTTATTCTTAAGAAATTACCAATGAGAAGAGCAATTCCCGTAATCCGTGAAGTCGACTGTCAGTACAATGGCACGGATACCAGGTAAGGACAGCTAGCCAATTAAGCGGCTAGAGCGTAGTCTGCGTTTTCGCCAACTAACAAGTTTGCAGCAATTGATTAACGAGAATCACTACCTTCTCGACATGCACTTGAGGGTTCGTATCTGTTGTCGAAGCCAGTTCGCCCCCAAAAAAGTTTGAGGATTATACCTTTCAACAGTGAAGTTAACTAATTTTTAGTTCTCTCTCTTAGCTCTTGAGCTTTTTGTCTATCCCAATCTCTTGACTTTATGTTTTCTCTTTTATCTTGAACTTTTCTTCCTACGGCTAGTGCAATCTCACATTTAACCAGTTCTTTCTTTCGAAATAATTTTGTTGGTATGCAGGTTAGACCTTTTTGCTGTGTGGCTCTAAAGATTTCTGCGAGCTCTTTTTTATTTAATAAAAGCTTTCTTGATCTAGCAGGATCCATTTCTTGATTACTATTTTTTAATGGATTTATATAACAACCAATTAACCAAGCCTCTCCATCTTTTAGCAAAACGTAGGCTTCCGCAATTTGAGCTTTATTTTCTCTTATACTTTTTGCTTCCCAGCCTTCAAGAGAGATTCCTGCTTCGTATTTTTCTTTTAGTTCAAAGTTAAATTTTGCTCTTCTATTATCAGCAATAGTATTTACAGACTTCTTTTTTTGTTTTGCCACGTTTAGAGTATAAACCTTAGTAACTATAAAATTCTATTAACAATGAGTAGCGAGCATCAATTAAAGAACTCTACACAAACAATTGCTTATCTTTGGTTACTGCCAGTTGTTAGTTTTACAACTGCAGTTTGGTTTACTAAAAATTCTCATGCCATCTTTATCGCTCATTCATTTCAATTGCTATGTTGCCTATTTCTATTTTTTGTATCGGGTTATATTTTCTCTTTGATGAAAAGAACCTCTCTTGTTAGTTTTAAACCTTTGATGTTATTTTTTGCACTTTCATCAACTTTAATAGCTTTAATAAGTATTTTTATGAGTTTTTTTATAAATCCTGCATGGGGTATGGGAATAATGCTTTTTGGTATATTAATATTAAATAAATACCCAATTCCTATAAAGCTTAATCATAAATTCCCAGCTTGGTACTCAGGGCTAATTAACAGAATTATAGTTATGTTATGTATTTGTATTATGGTTATGTTAGCTTATTGGCTTAATCCTTACTCTGAACCCTTAAAAATATATAAATTATGAGTGATCAAAGAAAATCAATACATGGCACTTGGTCTAGTAGGTGGACTTTTATATTAGCCGCAACAGGCTCCGCCGTCGGACTTGGGAATATTTGGAAGTTTCCTTATATGGCTGGTGATAATGGTGGAGGAGCATTTGTTCTAATATATCTAGCTTGCATATTTGTAATCGGAATACCTATTATGTTGGGAGAGATTATGATTGGTAGAAGAGGTCGAAGTAGTCCTGCCAATACAATGAGTTTCTTAGCAAAAGAAGCTGAAAGTTCTCAAGCTTGGACCTTGCTCGGAGCCACAGGAGCCTTGGCCGGTCTTCTAATACTCTCTTTTTATAGTGTAGCAGCAGGTTGGGCTATGGCTTATGTATTTGGTGGTTTCCAGGAAACTTCAGCCCAAGCTGTTAGTTCGGAATTTGATAAATTCTTAGCCGATCCAGCTGCATTATTATTCTGGCATACCCTTTTTATTATTTTAACGGTCACAATAGTAGCTAGAGGAATTTTAAAAGGCTTGGAAGCATGGATAAATACTTTAATGCCAATGCTCTTTATAATTATAATTTTGCTCTGTATTTATGCCATGCAAACTGGTGCGTTTCTCGAAGGACTTGCTTATTTATTTAAACCTGATTTCACAAAGATTAATTCCGATGTTCTCTTGGCTGCCTTAGGACAAGCCTTTTTTACACTAAGTTTAGGCATGGGAGCAATCATGGCTTATGGTGCTTATATGCCTGCTGACCAGAACATTGGAAGAACAGCAATAACTGTAGCAGCATTAGATACTGGAGTAGCTCTATTGGCGGGAATAGCCATATTCCCTATAGTTTTTGCAAATGGATTGGCGCCTACTGAAGGTCCTGGGCTTGTATTTGTAACACTTCCAATTGCTTTTGCAAATATGCCATTAGGAGTTCTATTTGGAACTCTGTTTTTTATTCTTTTAAGTATTGCTGCCTTAAGTTCCTCAATTTCACTAATTGAACCAGGAGTAGCTTGGTTGGTTGAGTCTTTAAAAACTAAGAGAGCTTATGCTGCTATTGGTTTAGGGATTTTTTCTTGGATCCTAGGTGTGTTCAGTGCTCTTTCTTTTAATTTAATGTCTGAATTTAAGTTATTTGGAATGAACTTCTTTGATTTTACTGATTTTCTTACTAATCAGATAATGCTTCCTCTTGGTGGTATTTTTATAGCCGTATTTGTTGGATGGGTAATGAAGAAAAAAGACGTATTGGATGAGTTGCAAATAGAGGATGGAATAATTTTTAAAAGCTGGTTTTTTGTAATTCGATTTGTTGCACCTGTTATGGTCGCAATGGTACTTCTCTACTTTTTTATCTAATCAGATAAATCTGAATCTTCTTCCCATCTTATAAGCTTTTTATCTTCGAAATACAGGGTAACTTTCTTCTCTGTAAATTTCTTCTCTCCCTGGGTTACAGCAGTGTAATAATCCCATCTATTCGGGGTGAATGTATCTGTAATAAGTGGAGACCCTAAAATATATTTAGCTTGAGATTCAGTCATACCAATTTCAAGCTTCCCCATCATATCTTCATCAATAAGATTCCCTTGACTTACAACTACTTCATAAACTCTTGGCAGCGAACAAGTACTAGTCAGAAGTAAAAAGGATATTGTTATTAAAATTTTCTTGATGATTTTCATAAAGTTATATTATGGACTGTTGGTTTAGTAATATAATGTTTTTGACAAACTATTATTAGTCAAGTTCGTTAACAAAGCTCATTAAAGGTGATTATTGTGACAGATGATGAAGAATTAAAGAAGGCTGGACTGAAAGTAACCCTACCAAGGCTTAGGATATTGGAAATGTTGGAATCAGGAGGTCAATCTCATTTAAGTGCAGAAGGGATTTACCGAAATCTTCTAGATGCAGGAGAAGAGGTAGGCCTAGCTACAGTTTATCGAGTTCTTACTCAATTCGAACAGGCAGGTATTTGTATTAGACATAATTTTGAAGACGGACATGCTGTTTATGAATTAACCCCTGCTGATCATCATGATCATATGATATGCCTAGAAACAGGAAATATTATTGAGTTTACGGATGATTTAATTGAAGAAAGGCAAAACTTAATTGCAAAAGAGAGAGGATACACAATCATAGACCACAGCATGGTTTTGTACGTTAAACCGCTAAAAAAATAGCTATTCCCTTGAAACCTGAATTGATATCCCCATATCGGTGGTTATAAGGAGTTTTTTGTGGAAAAAAAAGATAAAGATTCAAAAGTAATTTCTGAAAAAGAAGATCTAATTAATGAAAATGATCATGAAATTTCAGAAGAAGATCTAGAAAATATAATTGAAGAACCCGTTTCTCTTGAAAAGCAAATAGAAGAGCTTCAAGAGAAACTTTTAAGGGCTCAAGCTGAAGTTCAAAATGTTAGAAGAATTGCAGCTCAAGAAGTAACTAGAGCTAGATTGTATGGCGCTGAATCCTTAGCTAAAGAATTTCTTGCTGTAGGCGATAATTTACATAGGGCTATAGAGTCATCAAAAGAAGAAACTGATTTAACTTCTGTAATAGAAGGACTGGAATTAACTTTTAAAAGCTTTGAGAGTTCATTACAAACAGCAGGCATCACACCAATTGATCCCTTGGATGAAAATTTTGATCCTGAAAAACATGAGGCTCTTTCTTTAATTGAAGATGAATCTAAAGATGAAAATACTATTATCGAAGTAGTTCAGAGAGGGTTTATGATTCTAAATCGAGTTTTGAGACCAGCCAAAGTGATAGTCTCTAAGAAATCCCAGAAAAATTAACCAAAGACTTGAAAAAAAATAAATAAACCCCATTTTTAGATAATAGTAATAACGATTCGGAGAATAAGATAATGGCTAAAATAATAGGTATAGATTTAGGAACAACAAACTCTTGTGTTTCTATTATGGAAGGAGATCAGGCAAAAGTAATTGAGAATTCTGAAGGTGCAAGAACAACACCTTCTGTGGTTGCTTATGGTGAAGAGCTAACTGTAGGTGCTCCTGCAAAAAGACAGGCTGTTACCAATCCACACAATACTTTATATGCAATAAAAAGATTAATAGGAAGGAAGCATGATGATGATGTGGTAAAGAAAGATGCTGATATGGTTCCCTATAAGATTGTTGCTGCAGATAATGGTGATGCTTGGGTGGAGGCTGATAGTAAGAAGTTAGCGCCTCAACAAGTTGCAGCAGAAATCTTAAAAAAGATGAAAAAAACAGCAGAAGAATATCTTGGTCACGAAATTAAGGAAGCAGTGATTACTGTTCCAGCTTATTTTAATGACTCTCAAAGACAAGCAACTAAAGACGCTGGCAAGATAGCTGGTTTAGAAGTAAAAAGAATAATCAATGAACCAACAGCTGCTGCACTTGCATATGGTTTAGATAAAGGAAAAGGAGATCAAAAGATTGCAGTTTATGATTTAGGCGGAGGAACATTTGATGTTTCTATTATAGAAATAGCTGAAGTAGATGGCGAACATCAATTTGAAGTTCTTTCTACTAATGGGGATACATTTCTTGGCGGAGAAGATTTTGACAATGCCTTGATTGAATACCTTGCTGAAGAGTTTAAAAAAGAGTCAGGCGTTGATTTACATAATGATGCTCTTGCTTTACAAAGATTAAAGGAAGGAGCTGAAAAAGCAAAGATTGAACTTTCTAGTAATCAACAAACAGAAATAAATCTACCTTATATAACAGCAGATTCTTCTGGACCAAAACACTTTGTTCATAAATTAACCAGAGCAAAACTCGAAGCTTTGGTAGAAGAGTTAGTTAATAGAACCATCAAGCCAACAGAAATAGCTTTGAAAGATGCTGGCCTTAAAACATCTGACATTGATGAAGTTATCTTAGTTGGTGGGCAGACGAGAATGCCTATGGTGCAAGCTAAAGTTAAAGATTTCTTTGGTAAAGAAGCAAGAAGAGATGTAAACCCAGATGAAGCTGTAGCAGTAGGTGCGGCTATTCAAGGTGCTGTATTATCAGGAGATGTTACAGATGTGTTGTTGTTAGATGTAACACCATTGACTTTGGGAATCGAGACTATGGGAGGTGTGATGACTCCTTTGATAGATAAAAACACTACTATACCCACAAATAAATCTCAGATCTTCTCAACTGCTGAAGATAATCAGTCAGCAGTAACCGTCCATGTTTTACAAGGTGAAAGAAAACAAGCATCTGAAAATAAAACTTTGGGTCAATTTAATTTAACTGATATTCCTGCTTCTCCAAGAGGAATGCCCCAAATTGAAGTAGTTTTTGATTTAGATGCTAATGGTATATTAAATGTTTCTGCCAAGGATAAAGCAACAGGTAAAGAACAATCAATTGAGATAAAAGCTTCTAGTGGATTATCTGAAGAAGAGATTGAACAAATGGTGAAAGACGCTGAAGCTCATGCAGAAGACGATAAGAAGTTTGAAGAACTTGTCCAGGTTAGAAACATGGGTGAGAACTTAGTTCATAGCTGCAAAAAGACTTTAGAAGAAGCAAAAGATAGGGTCGAAGAAGGAGAGAAAGAAGCTATAGAAAAAGGAATTGAAGAACTGGAAAAGGCATTAAAGTTAGATGATAAGGAAGCAATTGACGATAAAGTGAAGATCTTAAGTGAAGCATCAGCTCCGCTTGCTCAAAGGCTTTATGAAGAACAGGCAAAACAAGACCAGGCAGATCAAGCTGATAAATCAAGCACAGATGCCACAGATGATGATGTTGTAGATGCAGATTTTGAAGAAGTGAAAGAAGAAAAAGAAGAAGAAAAAGAAGAGGAAAAATCTTAAGCTTATAGCTTTAGATAATAACTGCTTATCCAAGGAATAGTATGTCTAAGAAAGATTACTATGAAGTTCTTGGTGTTGATAGAAATGTCTCAGAGGGAGATTTAAAGAAAGCTTTCAGACAGAAAGCTATGAAATTTCATCCTGATAGGAATTCAGATGATCCATCAGCCCCAGAGAAATTCAAAGAGGCTTCAGAAGCCTACGAAGTTCTATCTGACTCATCAAAAAGAAATTCTTATGACCAATTTGGTCATCAAGGCGTAGATACATCTGGATTTAGGGGTCACTCTGGAGAGGGGTTTAATGATATTTTCGGAGATATTTTCGGAGATATTTTTGGAGGAGGAGATCCTTTTGGAAGAAGACAAAGATCCAATAGAGGATCTGATCTTCAGTATTCAATGACAATTAGTTTAGAAGATGCTGTAAGAGGAGTAACTGAGAAAATTGCAGTCCCTGCTCTAGAGTCTTGTGAAAAATGTAATGGTTCTGGAGCAGAAAAAGGCTCTAGTCCAATTACCTGTTCTGGGTGTAATGGTGCTGGCCAAGTAAGAACACAACAAGGGTTTTTCTCTGTTGCTCAAACATGCAGGCAATGTACTGGCTCAGGACAAGTTATAAAGGATCCTTGTAAGCCTTGCAGAGGTAAGGGTAGAGTAGAACGAAGAAAAACTCTTTCAGTCAAAATTCCGGCTGGCGTAGATACTGGTGATAGAATCAGGTTGGCAGGAGAAGGGGAGGCAGGTCCAAATAAAGGTCCGTCAGGAGATTTGTTTGTTCAAATTAAAGTCCTTCCTCATGATGTTTTTGAAAGAGATGGCAGGCATCTTTATTGCGAAGCCCCTATAAGCTTTGTTGACGCCACTCTTGGCGGAGAGATACAGATTCCTACTTTGGATGGAAAGGTAAAAATTAAGATACCCGAAGGCACTCAAACAGGAAAATTATTCAGATTAAAAGGGAAGGGTGTAGATGCAATTAGGGGAGGATCTAAAGGAGATCTTTTGTGTAGGGCTGTGATAGAGACTCCCCAAAACCTAACTACAAAACAAAAAGATTTATTACAAGAACTCCAATTTTCTCTTAAAAAGAGTGATAAACAGACCCCGCTGAGTTCAGAATGGTTTGATAAAGTTAAATCTTTTTTTGAAAGTAATTAATTAATAAGTTTATGTTAAATATTTTTATTTCAGGGGTTACAGGTAGAGTAGGAAAGATTCTTTTAAATAAGATCATACAAGAACCAGGCCTGGCCATTGCTGGCGGATCTTCCAACATAACCAATGAATTCCTTGGAGAAGATTTAGGTGTTTATAACGGCACTGAACCTTTAAATCTTAAAATAACCTCTTTCATTGAAATGAAAGGAAATATTGATGCGATCATTGATTTTTCAGTTCCAAAAAATTCTATAAACCTTTTAAGGTTTGCTTCAAAAAATAGCATACCTACTTTAGTTGGCACTACAGGCTTTACTAAAATACAATCAAAAGAACTCCATCATTTAGCCAAAACTTTTCCTCTCTTAGTTGCTCCTAATACAAGCATCGGAATTGTGCTGATTAAAAGAATGTTGGATGCTTTAGGTTCAGAGTTAAATCTTTTCTCAACTCCTGAGATATACGAAAGGCATCATAAAGAAAAAAAGGATTCTCCATCTGGAACGGCATTGGATTTAGCAAAGAAATTATCTTCTATAGGAAGTTATGCAGATGAAGTTTCTATAGAGAGTGAAAGATTTGGTGAATCTTCTGGAGAACATAAGATTACTTTCAAACGAGAGAATGAATTGATTCAGATATCACATACTGCACTTGATAGATCTCTTTTTGCAGATGGAGCCATAGAAGCAGTTAAATGGATATTAGGTAAACCTTCAGGTTTATATACAATGAGTGATATTTATTCTTCTTGATTAGACTAATTTATGGTATAAACGCACCACATTTTTAGGGGTTTTTATAGAATCTCTATTTTAACGACACACGCGTTAGCATGCTTTGCCTTAGGTGCTGTTAGATTGCTCATCTACAGTTAGGTTTAGTAAACGCGGAGGAATAACCAAAGTAGTTAAACTACTTATAATATAGGAGAGCAATTAATGGCTGATATTAGGCTAGAAGAGATGCTACAAGCAGGTGTTCACTTCGGACACCAAACCAAATACTGGAATCCCAAGATGGAACCTTTCATTTTTGGAGCCCGCAATAAAATCCACATAATTAATCTTGAACATACAGTAGAGATGATAAAACCTGCGTTGAAGTTTATAGAAAGTGTAGCTCAGAAGAATAACAAGATTCTTTTTGTCGGAACTAAAAGAACTGCTACAAAGATAATTAAAGACGAAGCAAACCGTTGTGCCATGCCTTATGTTAATCAAAGATGGCTTGGTGGGATGTTGACAAATTATAAGACAATTAGATCATCTATAAGAAGACTAGAAGATCTATTACGTCAGAAAGAAGATGGTACGTTTGCTAAAATAACTAAGAAAGAAGGTCTTAAAATCCAAAGAGATATTGATAGGTTACAAAAATCTATTGGAGGAATAACTGAAATGGGTGGCCTTCCAGATGCCCTCTTTGTTATTGATGTTAATAGAGAGTCTATTGCGGTTACTGAAGCAAGTAAAATGGGAATACCAATTGTTGGGATAGTAGATACTAATAGCAATCCCGAAGGAATTGACTATGTTATTCCAGGTAATGATGACTCTATCCGTTCTATTGCTTTATTTACTAGAGCTGTATCGGATGCTTGTTTAGAAGGGTCGAAGTCTGCAACAGGATTAAAACAAGATACAACTCAATCCGGACCATCAATAACTAGAAAAGTTGAAGTCACTCCAGCAGAGGAAGCAGCTCCAGCAGAGGAAGCAGCTCCAGCAGAGGAATCTACTGCCGAAGAAGTGGTTGCTGAAGATAATCAAGAGAAGAGTTAGAGGAGAAAATTAATGGTTGATATATCGGCAACTCTTGTAAAAGAGTTAAGAGAAAAAACAGGTCTAGGTTTAATGGATTGTAAAAAAGCTTTGCAGGCTTCTGATGGTGATATAGAACTAGCAATCGATGAACTAAGGAAGACTAGCGGTCTAAAGGCCAAAAAAAAATCAAGTAGATCTGCTGCTGAAGGATTAATTGGTGCTCAGATAATAAATGGTAAAGTTTGTATGGTTGAGGTTAATTGTGAAACTGACTTTGTTGCTAGAGATGACTCCTTTAACGCTTTTCTTCAAGAAGTAGTAGGCGAAGTAGCAGCTAATGCTAACTCTAGTTTAGATGATCTATTAAAAGCTGGATTGGAAGATAAAAGAGAGAAATTAGTTCAGAAACTTGGTGAGAATATAATTGTAAGAAGAATATCAAGGAGTATTGATCAGTCTGATTCAGCTGGTCTATATATTCATAGTAATAAGAAAATTGGAACAATAGTATCTTTACAAGGAGGCAACGAAGAGACTGCGAAAGATATAGCTATGCACGTCGCTGCGTCTTGTCCAATGGCTATTTCGCCTAAAGACATCCCTGAAGAAATAATTTTAAAAGAAAAAGAAATCTTTAAAGCCCAATCTGAAGGTAGCGGCAAACCACCAGAAATTATTGAAAAGATGATTGAGGGGAAAATAAATAAATATCTTGCAGAAGTTAGCTTAACAGAACAAGAATTTGTTAAAGATCCTAATAAGAAGATATCTGATCTATTAAAAGAAAATAATGCTACGATATTGGGCTTTACTAGATTTGAAGTTGGAGAAGGAATAGATATTAAGAAAGTTGATTTTGCAACTGAAGTGATGTCTCAGATTGAAGGTTGATAAAATAGATGCTTTTAGAGATTATTGAAGATACCACAAGAGGAATGGACAATAGTTTACACTCCTTAGATGATGCCTTTAAGAAAATAAGAACTGGTCGTGCCACCGCTTCTTTGTTGGATAGTATAAGGGTTGATTATTATGATAAACCTACACCTATTTCTCAGGTTGCTAGTATTTCAATAGAAGATGCAAAAACTTTGGCAATAGTGCCATGGGAAAAAGGCGTTTCTCGAGGGATAGAAAAAGCAATTTCTGAGTCCGATTTAGGTCTTAATCCTGCTGTCTCAGGAGAAACTATTAGAGTGATTCTTCCTGATCTAACTGAAGAAACGAGAAGAGATTTTATAAAGAAAGCTAAAGCAGAAGCAGAGAATACGAAGGTTTCTATAAGAAATTCTCGCAGAGAAGGAAATTCGCAATTAAAAGAATTTTTGAAAGAAAAAGAGATCTCTCTAGATGAAGAAAGGCAAGGCGAAGAAGAAATCCAGAAACTCACAGATTTATATGTAGGTAAGGTGGATACATTGTTTCAAGCCAAAGAGAAAGACCTGTTAGATTTCTAAAATCCTTGTTTTTATGACAGGCGTATCGTCACAACCCTCTATTCCAAGCCATGTAGCTATCATTATGGATGGCAATAATAGATGGGCAACAAATAAAAAATTACCAGGTGTGGCAGGACATCAAAAAGGAGTTGAGAGAGCAAGAGAAGCTGTAGAATTTGCCGTCGAGGCAGGCCTTAATACTTTAACTTTGTTTGCTTTTAGTAGTGAGAATTGGGGCAGATCTGATGAAGAAGTAAATTTACTAATGAAGCTTTTAAATAAGGCCCTCCAAGAAGAAATGCCGAATTTAAAGAAAAATCTAGTCCAATTAACGTTCATCGGAGATTTAGATAGGTTTGATTCCGGCTTATTAAAACAAATGAGAGTGTCGGAGAAAGAAACAGAATGTTCTGAAGAAAAGAATCTTGATCTTATTGTTGCTGCAAGTTATGGAGGTAGATGGGATATCCTAGAAGCAGCAAAAAGACTTAATGAGTTATCGGTTGGTGAAGATATTGAAAAAAGATTTTCTTCTCTACTTTCAACTGGTAAGTTTAAAGATCCAGACCTCTGTATTAGAACTGGTAATGAATTTAGGATTAGCAATTTCCTATTATGGCAACTTGCTTATTCTGAACTTTACTTCCCAGATATTCTTTGGCCAGATTTCGACTCAAACCAATTTCAAATAGCTCTTGATGAATTTTCCAGAAGAAATAGAAGGTATGGAGAAACTTCAAATTTTTTGTATAAATAATGGATATAGAAAAATTAATCAGTGCTCTAGTTATGGTTGCGATAATATTGGGTGCCGTTTTCTTCTTACCTGAAAATTTATTATTAGCCTTAGTTAGTTTTGTAGTTGGCATCTCTAATTGGGAATTTTTTAGGCTAAGATTTTCTTTCTTAACGACTATTTTTGCTAGTCTTTCTCTAGGTTTTTTAATAATTTTAATTGTGAGTTTAGAGTTATCTTATTTCTTGTTATTAATTTCCATTTTCTTGTGGATTATTCTTGGAATATTCACTATTACTTTTCCTTACAGTAAAGAATTTGTGCAAAAAAGCCTTCTCTCCTGGTTTTCTGGAATAACGATTCATTTATCCTTTTGGTGCTCAATATTTCTTATCATCACTAGACCAGATGTAATTCACTTCTCTAATATTGAGTCAAGATCTCTATTAATTCTGATTATTTCAATAAGCATTTTAATGGACACTTTGGCTTATTTTGGCGGAAGAAGATTTGGAAAAAGAAAGTTTCTTCCAAATATAAGTCCCAATAAAACTATAGAAGGTTTTTTAATTGCTATTGTTTTGGTGCCAATTATCTATTCAGCTCTATTCAGTTTTAATTCTAATATTTCCATTTTTTTATTGTTTAGTCTTTTCTTCATAACAAGTTTATTTTCTGTTCTTGGCGATGCTGTAGCAAGCCTATTTAAGAGAGTAGCTGGAGTTAAAGATGCATCTAATCTTATACCGGGTCATGGAGGTGTGTTTGATAGGATAGATAGTCATTTAGCTGCAGTGCCCATTTTTATTATTTTTTTATGGACGATGACAGGAACAGGAATGTGAATATAGTTATTTTAGGTTCAACAGGTTCAATAGGTTCTTCTACTCTGAATGTAATAGCAGAAAATTCGGGAAAATTTTCTTTGAATTTACTTACAGCTAATTCAAATGATGAAAGATTATTAGACCAATGCAAGAACTTTTGTCCTAAATACGCTTATATGGCAGATCAAGCTGCATCGAAAAGACTTAGGCAAAAAATTATAAAAGAGAACCTAACAACTGAAGTTCTAACAGAAGAAAAAGATCTGCATGAAATTATTGCCAGTGATGACACTGAATTAGTAGTAGCTGCAATGGTGGGCGTAGCCGGTCTGGATACAGTCATTACTTCTATAGTTAATGGCAAGAGGTTATTGCTTGCTAACAAAGAATCTTATGTAGTCGCCGGTGAGTATCTAAATAGTCTTGCAGATAAACATAATGCTACTATCTTCCCTCTTGATAGCGAACACAGCGCAATACATCAATGTTTGGCAGGTATAAAGAATAAAGCAGATGTATCTAAGATCTTACTAACTGGATCGGGCGGTCCATTTCTTCACACAAATCCTGATTTATTAAAAAATATTACGGCGAAAGAAGCAACCTCACATCCAATATGGAAAATGGGAAAGAAAATATCAGTAGATTCTTCAACTTTGATAAACAAAGGTCTTGAGCTTATAGAAGCAAGATGGTTATTTGACATAGAGGATATAGAGATTGTTATTCATCCAGAGGGAATTATTCATTCAATGGTAGAGTTAAATGATAATTCTGTAATAGCTCAATTATCCACACCTGACATGAAAATCCCTATCGCTTACGGTCTAGGGTACCCCTTTAGAATATCCTCTGGCTCCAAAAGACTAGATTTAGCGGAGCAAGGTCCTTTAAATTTTTTTAGACCAGATTTTAAAAAGTTTCCTTGTTTAAATTTAGCAAAAGAAGCTATGGAGTGTGGAGGCAATGCTCCTGCCGCAATTAATGCAGCAAATGAAGAAGCTGTAGCTGCTTTTCTAGACAATAGAATAGGATACTTAGATATTTATAAAATTATTGCTTCTGTGATGGATAAAATCGAGATTTCTGTTGTCAAAAGCATTCAAGATATCTATGAAACAGATAACTCCTCGAGAGAATATGCAATACAAAAGATTAAGGCTTTATAAATGGAAATGATTTTAGATGTACTAATTATTGTTTCCTCTTTCATTGTTTTATTGGGAGTCATTATAGGCTTTCATGAATTGGGACACTTCTTAGCTGCAAGGTATTTTGGTATACATGTTATTAGATTCAAAATAGGCTTTGGTAAAGCTTTCTTAAAAAGATTTGATAAGCAAGGTACTGAATTTTCCTTTGGAATTTTACCCTTAGGTGGCTATGTTCAAATGTTAGGAGAAGAGAGTCCGCAAGAAGAAAGTGCTAGGGAAGAATCTGAAGGGTTAAGTAGTTCTAAGATATCTTATAAGCAAGCTTCTTTAGGGGCCAGAGCAATAGTTGCTGCCGCCGGACCACTTGCAAATTTTATCCTCGCTGTAATAGCCTATTTTTTCGTATTTCTTATAGGCGCTAATTCTTTAGCTCCTATAGTTGGAGGGGTTGAGATGAATAGTTTGGCCTTTCAATCGGGCTTCAAAACAGGCGATAAAATATTATCAATAGATGAACGCGAAGTTACTAGTTTCAATGATATTAATACTCTATTTGCAACAAGAATAGGAGAAACCGGAATTTTAAGAATTACCTCACAACCTAACGGGTCTAATATTTCAGTCACTAAAAAAATTCCTATTAATAGCTGGCTAAAAGAGGTTGATCAATTATCTCCAATTTCAAATTTTGGGATAACACCTTTTATACCCGCTTTGGTTGGTTCGGTTATAAAACAGGGTCCGGCAGATAAAGCTGGAATTTTAAAAGGAGATCTTATTACCGCGATAGACGATATTAGAATACAAACCTGGGATCAATTGTCTAAAGAGGTTTCAAAGAAATACAGCCAAACGATATCTCTCCAAATTTATAGAGCAGGACAAAGATTTGATATTAATCTGGTGCCCAATAAGACTACCACTGAAGCAGGTATAGAGAGAGGGGTTATTGGAGTTTTTGGGCCTTCCAATTTAGATGATTTCCCAGAAAATTTAATTATTTATAACAAGGAAAGCTTGGGAGGCGCCTTTGTAAAAGGTTTTACCGAGACATATAAATTTTCAAAGTTAATTCTTGATTCTATAGGTAAGATGTTATCTGGATCTGTATCTGCTGACAATGTAGGAGGTCCTATACAAATTTCTTTGCTTGCAGGTACAGCAGCAAAATCAGGCTTGGTATCTTTCTTAACCATTTTAGCAATCTTAAGTATTAATTTAGGTCTAATAAATTTATTCCCTATACCTATTTTAGATGGAGGGCAGTTGGTTCTAATAGGAATAGAAAAGTTAAAAGGATCGCCAGTATCTGAGTCTTTTTTGGAGTATTCGTTTAGACTAGGCATTTTTTTGGTAGCCAGTTTGATGGTATTCGCAATCTTTAACGATATAGTCAGAATTATATAATGTATAAATCTAAAATTGCTTCTCTATTTTTAAGTACTTTATTGCTTTCTAGTTTAGTAATCTCACTGACAGTTAGCTCAGAAGAAGAGCAATGGCTAGTCGAAGATATAAGAATTAGTGGTCTTCAAAGAGTTTCTGCAGGAAGTGTATTCAACGTTATGCCGATAGCAGTTGGTGACAATGTTGATTCTTATGATCTTCAAAATGCTGCTAAGGTTGTATTTAAAACAGGTCAGTTTGATGATATTCAGATAGGAAGAGACGGTAACACTTTGATACTGAGTGTCATAGAAAGACCTTCAATAGCTTCTATTGAATTAGATGGAAATAAAGCAATAAAGTCAGAGGAACTGATGAAAGGCTTAAATGAAGCTGGTTTAGCTGAAGGCCAAGTGTTTAAAAGGTCTATTCTTAATGGGTTAGCTCAAGAGATACAACGTCAATATGTTTCTCAAGGGCGTTATGGAGCTTCAGTCGAAGTTGACTCTGAGTCTAAACCAAGGAATAGAGTGGCCTTAAATATTGAGATAGATGAAGGCGAAGTCGCGGTGATAGATAATATCAATATAGTAGGAAATAAAACTTTTAGTGATGAAGAAATTTTGAAAGTATTTGAACTGGGGACGGGTGGATGGCTTTCATTTATTACTAATGATGACAGGTACTCAAGAGAAAAACTTAAAGGAGATATAGAATCATTAACTTCTTTCTATAAAAATAGAGGTTACGTTGAATTTACCCTAGATAGTTCGCAAGTAACAATAACACCCGATAAGAAATCAGTATTCATAACTCTTAATGTCATTGAAGGCGAAACTTATGAAATTGATGAAATTAATATTGCCGGTGATTTTCCTATAGACGAAGAAATTCTTAGGTCTTTAATCTTTATTCAGCCTGGAGATACCTTCTCACAGTATTATGTAACTGAAATTGAAGAGCTTTTTACAAACATTTTAGGAAATGAGGGTTATAGCTTTGCTGAAATTAAAGGCGTCCCAGATGTAAATGAAGAAACTGGAAAAGTTGATTTAACCTTTTACATTGACCCCCAACAAAGAACTTACGTTAGAAGGATTATTTTTAAAGGCAATGAACGTACACATGATGTAGTTTTAAGAAGAGAGATGCGCCAGATGGAAGGCGCTTGGGCTTCTAATAATTTAATTGAGAATTCTAAATTAAGATTGGAAAGGCTCGGATATTTTAAAGAAGTTGAGTCTGAAGAGATACCTGTAGCTGGCGTTAGTGATCAAATTGATGTTGAATTTTCTGTCGAAGAAGAATTCTCAGGTTCAATTGGAGGCAGTCTTGGATATGGAGCGTACGGATTAGTACTAGGATTAAACTATAATGAAAATAATGCTTTTGGCACAGGCAAGTCTGTAGGAATAGGGATAAACGATAGCACTTGGCAAAGAAGTTATTCATTTAGCTACGTAGAGCCCTATTTCAATATTGACGGTGTCAGCAGAGGCTATAATGCCTATTTTAGAGCTTCAGATTATGGTCAATTTAATATAGCAAGTTATACATCAGATGCTTTTGGAGCAGGTATTCAATTTGGATTACCTATAAGTGACATAGAGAGGATTGGTTTTAATATAAATTACGACAACACAGAGATCGATACTGGTTCTACACCAGCATCTCAAATTATCGCCTTTACTTCTTCTGAAGGTACAAAATTTGAAGTACTTAAATCTCAGTTTATTTGGTCAAAAGTAAGCCTTAATAGAGGCCTCTTTCCTACCGCTGGTCAATCCCAAGCTTTTGCTCTTCAACTTGCAATACCAGGAAGTTCTATAACATATGCAAAAGCAACCTATAGGCATAAGTATTTTAAACCTCTATTTGGAGGTAAAATCATATTTGGTGTTAGAGGTGAAATAGGAATATTAGAGCCTTATGGTGATACAAATATAGCTCCTTTCTTCGAGCATTTTTATGCAGGTGGTATAAGTTCTGTTAGAGGTTTTAAACAAAATACTCTTGGACCTAGAGCCACTCCATCGTTGTACTATATTGGCTCAGATGGAAAGCCTGTTTTAGATGAAGAAGGTAATCCTGTAGCTAATCCCTATGCTTACTATGATAATGATAGGTCTATTGGTGGTGCTTATTTACTGGAAGCAGGTTTTGATTTAATCTTTAAATTACCCTTCATTGAAGATCAAAGATCTATGAGGACCTCATTCTTTGTAGATATAGGAAATGTTTTCTCTAAAGATTGCGGAGACAAGTCAATAAATATTAACTGCAGTGAATTAGATCTTGGAGAATTAAGGTATTCCATTGGTGTTGGAGGTACTTGGATAACTCAACTTGGTCCAATGTCTGTAGCCATCTCTAAACCAACTAATTCAGGTCCCTTAGATGAAACTGAAGCCTTTCAGTTTGAAATAGGAACGCAATTCTAAAATGAAATATAGTTCATCTAAAACTTCTAAACGTCTTAACAAAACGTTAAACTGCCATCACGATTATTAGTCAACTTACTGTAGGAAAGATTATGGGCCTTAATAAAAGAAATATATTGTTAACTTTAATTCTTATGTTTGTACCTTTTGGTATTTATTCTGCTGATCTTAATATTGCAACTATAGATCCTCAAAAAGTTTTACTATCAACCGAGATAGCAAAACAAGAGTTTGAAGAAATGCAAAATTCAAAAGAATGGACTGAGATTTCAGAGGAATTACAAGCTAAAGAAACCGAAGCTAGAGAGATTCAAGAAAGAACTCAAAAAGAAGGCCCAACTATGTCAGTCGAAGAAAAACAAGAAGCTGGTAAAAGATTTCAATCACTCGTTCAAGATATAGAGTTTCTTAGAAAAAAGCTTTCTGATGTCCAAAAACAAGTTGTTCAGTTAGTACAGCAACAACAAGCAGAAAAATATCAAGTTATTATGACTGAACTCATCCGAGCTAAAGGAATAACTCTTTTGCTTGATGGAGGACAGAATTCTTCTTTAATGTATGCTGATGAAAGTTTTGATATCACTCAAGAAGTTGTTGATACTATGAATCAGAAAGAAGAGTAGATCTATTAAGTGTCCTCTAGTGCAAGCATTACTTTAGGAGATCTTGCTCAGCAAATAGGAGCAGAACTTAGGGGTGATTCTAAAAAGGTTGTCAAAGGTCTAAATTCTATTGAAAAAGCGAATATAGATGAGGTGAGTTTTATAACCCGGGATAAATTTTTGCCCTACCTTTCTAAGACTCAAGCAAGTGCTATTATTCTTTCAAAAAAAAATTTGAAATTCTATGATGGAAATGCACTTACTGGTTCTGATCCCCATTTATTATTTGCAAAAGCATCTAAGGTTTTTATGGAATTAAGAAAGACTAAAGAGCCTCCGTATATTTCAAAAAATACTTCAATTCATAACGAAGCTATGATTAGCAATAAAGCAACAATAGGTCAGTATGTAACAGTTTCTAAAGACGCCAAAGTTGGTGATGAAGTAAGAGTTGGAGCTGGTACCTTCGTTGGAGAAAAAGTAGTTCTTGGAAATGGAACTATTATTTATCCGAACGTAACGATATATGATTCTGTAGAGATTGGCTCTAATTGCATAGTTCATTCAGGAGCAGTAATTGGTTCTGATGGACTTGGATTTGCTAAAGAAGGGGAGAAATGGCTAAAGATTGAACATCTAGGAAAAGTTATAATAGGTAATGACGTAGAGATAGGGTCTAATACTTCGATTGATAGAGGTTCTGTCGGAGATACTATAATTAATCATAACGTTAAGATAGATAATCTAGTACATTTAGCTCATAACGTAGAAATAGGCGAAGGAACGGCCATTGCTGCTAGAAGTGCTATTGCAGGCAGTTCTAAGATAGGGAAAAATTGCACCTTAGCAGGATGTTGCGCTGTTGTAGATAATGTAGAAATAGCTGATGAGGTCCATATCACAGCAATGACTTTGATTACTAAGTCTATTAAAAAACCAGGAGTCTACTCGTCTGGTACGCCTTTTATGGAAAACAAAGATTGGAAAAAGAGTGCTGTCCTATTCAAAAAACTTAATCAAATAAACAAGTAAAATATGGATGTAGACATAAAAATAGAAGAAATTAAGCAATACTTGCCGCATAGATATCCCATGCTTTTTTTGGATAGAGTTACGGAATTAGAGTTAGGAAAATATGTAAAGGGATATAAAAATATAACTACCAATGAACCTTTCTTTATGGGACATTTTCCTGGAAAAGAAATTATGCCAGGTGTTTTAATAGTTGAAGCAATGGCACAGGTTTCAGGAATTTTAGGATTTAAAACAATGAATAAGACACCTGAAGAAGGTTCTATCTATTACTTTGTTGGTGCAGATAATCTGAGATTTAAAAGACCGGCAGTTCCAGGAGATAAATTAGTGCTTGAGTCTACTGTATTGACTAACAAAAAAGGGGTTTGGAAATTTGATTGTGTTGCTTCAGTTGAAAATGAGCTTGTAGCAAAAGCAACTATTCTTTGTGCTGACAGACCTAAATAATATGCACCATCCTACTGCAATAATTGATCCTAAGGCTAAAATAGACGAAGGAGTGGATATTGGTCCCTACTCAATTATTGGTGCTGATGTAGAAATAGGCTCTGAAACCATTATTGAATCTCATGTGATATTAAAAGGTCCAACTATAATGGGCAAAAGAAATCATATTTTTCAATTTTCATCTATAGGAGATGGCAGCCCAGATAAAAAATACAAGAATGAACCAACAAAATTAATTTTGGGGGATGAAAATACTATTCGAGAAGGAGTTACCGTTCATAGAGGAACGATTCAAGAAAAAGGAGTAACTTCTATTGGCAATAGAAACCTTTTGATGGCTTATTCTCATGTAGCTCATGATTGTGAAATAGAAGATGACGTGGTGCTCTCTAATCAAGCAGCTTTAGCCGGATCAGTTAAAGTTGGTAAAGGTGTTATCCTCGGAGGGTATGCAATAGTCCATCAGTACTGTTTTCTTGGAGAATATAGTTTTTGTGCCATGGGTAGTGCTGTTAATAAGGATATTCCTGCTTATGTTAAGGTAAGAGGAAACCCAGCTAAACCATTTGGAATAAACTCAGTTGGAGTCAAAAGGCTGGGTTATTCTTCTGAAACTATTGAATCATTAAAATCAGCTTATCGTACCTTTTATAGAAAAAAGTTAACTACAGATGAAGCTTTATTAGAATTAAAAAATTCAGATCAGAATACCCCTGAAGTAATTTCCTTTATTTCTTCTATAGAGAATTCAACCCGTGGAATTTCTCGTTGATGTCTCCAAACATCAATATATCTAAACATCACAAAAAAATAGCTATAGTTGCTGGCGAAAAATCAGGGGATGAGCTTGGAGCGCCTTTAATGGAGTCCATTAGGAGAGAACTTCCGGATGTCGAATTCATAGGCTTGGGAGGAGAATCAATGAAAAAGAAAGGATTGGAATCCTTTTTTGATATTAAAGAAATTGCAGTTATGGGTATTATTGAACCTTTATTTCGATTGCGTAAGATTTTAAAATTAAGAAAGAACTTCAAACAGTTTCTTATAAACAATAAGCCAGACCTCTACATAGGTATTGATTCACCAGATTTTAATTTACCAGTAGCTAAGTATTTAAAAAAACAATTAGATATAAAAACAATCCAATATGTGAGTCCTTCGGTCTGGGCATGGAGAAAGGGTCGCATCAAAGGCATGGAATCTTCTATTGATTTAGTCTTTGCTCTTTTCCCATTTGAAACAGAAGCTTATAAAAATTCCTCGATAAAAGTTAGTTATATAGGCCACCCTTTGGCCTATAAGTTTCCTATCGAAAAACTAGAAAGTTCATTAGAATTAAAACCTAAATTTGAAAATAATAATAAATTAATTGCCCTTTTACCTGGTAGCAGAAATTCTGAAATTTCTTTAATGGGGAATGCAATGATTAAAGCAGCAACACTTATTAAAGAAGACCTACCCTATGCAAGATTTCTTATGCCTCTTTCTTCAAAGCAACATAGAGAATTATTAGAAGGTGATGGCGATGAGAAGTTAATAGAGTTCTCTTATGGAAATTCTCAAGAAGTTTTAGAGCTTGCAGATTTAGCTATTATTACCTCTGGAACAGCAACTCTAGAAGCTCTTTTACTAAGTACCCCATGTGTTACTGTTTATAAAACTAATTGGCTGAGTTTTAAGATAATTAAGCCATTATTGAAGATTGCATATTTCTCTCTCCCTAATCTTTTAGCTAATAAAAACCTTCTTCCGGAACTTCTACAAGATGATGTTACGCCAGAGAACATACATAAATCATTCATGTTTTTGTATGAGAGTAATCAGGAGGAATACATTCAAGAATTTAAAAGAATACATTTATCTTTGATGGCGGGGGGTTCTGAATTGGCTGCAAAAGAAATAAAAGAGATATTGGGTTGATAGAAGCAGGAGTTGATGAAGTAGGCAGGGGCCCTTTAGCTGGTCCTATTATTTCAGCTGCAGTTATATTGGATAGTTCTTTACAAATTAACGGACTAGATGACTCAAAAAAATTATCGGAAAAAAAAAGACTAGAATTAGATATAAAAATAAAAAAATCTGCCGTTGCATGGAACATCGCCTCTGCAACTATAGAAGAGATAGACTCTTTAAATATTCTGCAAGCATCTCTACTTTCTATGAAGAGAGCTGTAGAAGGCTTGCAAATTAGACCTGACAAGGTTGTTTGTGACGGAATTCACAAACCAAATATTCTTATTGAATGTGAAGCAATCGTGAAGGGCGACTCTTGTATAAAAAGTATTATGGCCGCTTCCATAATAGCTAAAGTTGCACGAGATAAATTAATGAAAGACTTTGATGCTGTTTATCCTGCTTATGGTTTTAAGAAACATAAGGGTTATCCAACAAAATTCCATTTAGATGCTCTAGAATTACTGGGTCCTTGTAAGATTCATAGACTTTCTTTTAAGCCTGTTAAAAGATCTATCAAGGCTGAATTATAAATAAAATGCAACAAGAATTCGTACATCTTCACCTTCACTCAGAATATTCATTATCAGATGGCATAATTAGAATAGAAGAGTTGGTGGCGAAATCTTCTGATCTTTCTTTTTCATCTGTAGCTTTAACAGATCTAACCAATCTATTTGGACTCATAAAATTCTACAGGCTTGCAAGAAAAGAGGGTATTAAACCGATAGTAGGATCTGAAATAAGGGTGGCAAAAGACTTAGATTCTCAATCAGGAACTCTTGTAATGTTAGTGAAGAATAAAACTGGTTATACAAATTTAACAAAACTTGTCTCTAAAGCTTATGTGGAAGGGCAAGTGTCGGGTGAGCCCATAGTTAAATTAAGCTGGTTAGAAGAATACTCAGAGGGTTTGATAGCTCTTTCTGGAGGAATGAGTGGCCATGTAGGTCAATCTGTTTTGTCTGGAAATGAAGCCTTAACAAGCTCAAGATTAGATTATTTTCAGGGTCTTTTTAAAGAAGACTTTTTCGTTGAGATTCAAAGACTAGGTAAATCAAATGAAGCTGAATACAATAAAAAAGTAATTGATTTAGCCGTTCAAAAGAAAATTCCTTTGGTTGCTACAAATGACGTAAGGTTTTTAATGCCTATAGATCCTGACATAAGTCCTTCTGATTTTGAAGCCCATGAAGCAAGAGTTTGTATTCAAAAAGGCCAGACCCTTGATGATCCCAGGAGATCTAAAGAATATGTAGAGAATCAATATCTACGCTCTTCAGATGAGATGAAAGAGCTTTTTATTGATTTGCCAGAAGCTTTAGAAAACACTGTAAAGATAGCAGAAAAGTGTAATTTAGACTTAGAATTGGGTAAATTTTATTTACCCGATTTTGAAGTTCCTGATGGTCAATCCCGAGAAGATCATCTAAGAGAACTTTCAAAAGAAGGATTAAACAGAAGGATTTTGCAGATTAGCGCTTCTGTGAATTCCTATCCAATTAATAAAGACCAATATTCTGCTCGGTTAGATTATGAATTAGATATGATTTGTAAGTTAAATTTTGCAGGTTATTTTCTTATCGTTGCAGACTTTGTAAATTGGGCTCAAACGAATGATATACCAGTTGGCCCCGGCAGAGGTTCGGGAGCAGGTTCTATAGCAGCCTATGCATTAGGAATAACCGCAATTGACCCAATTAAGTATGATCTATTATTTGAAAGGTTTCTTAATCCAGAAAGAGTTAGTAATCCTGATTTT
Source organism: Gammaproteobacteria bacterium (assembly GCA_015660645.1). Lineage (GTDB taxonomy): Bacteria > Pseudomonadota > Gammaproteobacteria > Magnimaribacterales > Magnimaribacteraceae > CAJJAM01. Next base: position 14,013 of record DQKS01000045.1, on the reverse strand, counting down.
GATATAGATTTTTGTGTAGAAGGCAGGGATAAAGTTCTTGAATATGTTACTAATAAATATGGAAAAGATTCTGTCGCACAAATAAGCACTAGAGGAACCATGGCTGCGAGAGCTGTATTAAGAGATGTTGTAAGAGTTTTAGGAAAGCCATACGGGTTTGGAGATCGCTTAGCTAAAGCTATACCTGATGTTCTAGGAATTTCTCTAGAAGAAGCATATGAAGTGAAAGAATTTCAGGAATTAATAGATTCTAGTGATGAATCTAAAGAAGTCTTTGAGATGGCTCTTAAGCTGCAGGGGTTATCTAGAAGTGTTGGTACACACGCAGCTGGAGTTGTTATTGCACCTACAGCCTTAACAGACTTTACTCCTCTTATTCTTGATGAAGAGAAGGGAACTATAGCATCGCAATTTGATATGGGAGATGTTGAATCAGCCGGTCTTGTAAAATTTGATTTTCTTGGTTTGAGAACCCTAACTATTCTAGATCAGGCAGTTAAGAGAATTAACGAGAAGAAAGATTCACAAGAAGAATTAATAGATATAGAGAATCTTCCTCTAGACGATCTTAAAACTTTTGAATTATTACAAAGAGCTGATACTACTGGGGTTTTTCAGCTTGAATCTAGAGGAATGAGAGACTATTTAAGACAGCTAGTTCCTAATACCTTTGAAGATATTGTGAGTATGAATGCACTTTATCGTCCGGGAGCGCTAGGAATGAATATGGTTGATTCTTATATAGATCGGAAACACGGAAGAGAAGAAGTAACTTATGGTCATGATGCTGTTAAGAAGATTCTTGAGACCACTTATGGAGTTATAGTTTATCAAGAACAGGTTATGCAAATAGCTCAAGAGTTGTCAGGTTTTACACTTGGTCAAGCTGATATCTTGAGAAGAGCTATGGGTAAAAAGAAAAAAGAAGAAATGGAAAGACTCAGATCAACCTTCGTAGAAGGGGCTGTTTCTAGAAATGTAAATAAGAATTATGCCGTGAATTTATTTAATCAGATTGAGCAGTTTGCCGGTTACGGATTTAATAGATCTCATTCCGTGGGATATGCACTAATAGCCTATCAGACAGCATGGTTAAAAGCTCATTATCCGGCAGAATTTATGGCCTCTTTACTTTCTTGTGAAATGGATTCAACGGACAGAATTCAATTATTTGTAGACGATTGTCGTTTAATAGGGCTAAAGGTTGTAAAGCCAGATATAAACAGCAGTGTTTATAGATTTTTAGATTTAGATTCTAATACTATTCTCTATGGTCTAGGAGCATTAAAAGGCATAGGTGAATCCTTGGTAAATCAAATTACTACTTCTAGAGAAGATAGACCTTTTGCAGATTTAGTAGATTTTTGTCTGAGAGTAGGTAGCAATAGAGTGAATAGTAGAATACTTACAGCTTTAATCGGGTCTGGGTCTATGGATTGTTTTGGTAAAAGAGAAAAGCTGTTTAATCAAATCCCCTCAGCCTTAAAGAAGTCTGAACAAGTTGCAGAAAGAGATCAAAGTAATATAAAAGATTTATTTGGAGGCAATGAGACAGTTTTAGACCTAATTGAAGACACTGCCATTCGTCCTGAATCAGTTGATCTCCTTTCTGCAGAATGGAATTCTTTAGGTTTTTATCTTGAGTCCCATCCAATTGAATCGAGAAAAAAGGAAGTTCGAAAAATGTGTGGTTTCTTTATTTCTGAATTAGAGACAGAAACTCATTCGCAGCGCGTTGCCGGAATGTTAATGCATTTAAATGTCAGACAAGGAAGAAAGGGACGTTTTGCTTTCGCTACTCTAGATGACTCTTCCGGTAGGTTGGAGATCTCAATATGGGCAGATATTTTTGATAGATATAGAAGTGTCCTAAAAAAAGGTCAGTTAATTGTAGTAGAAGGTGTGGTAGAGAAAGATAATTATTCTTCTGGAGCAGAAAAGTCGTCCTTTAAGATGGTTGCAGATAGGATCTTAACATTTGATGAAGCAAGAAATGAATACTTAAAACATATAAAAATTAGTCTTAATCCAAACTTAGTAAACTTAGAAAAGATTGCTAATGGGATAAAAGATCTATCAAATAATGAAGATGGAAGCCCTGTATTGATAAGTTTTTTTGGAAATAAAGCTAAGGCAGATATATTACTTTCGAAAGACTATTCGCTCTATGTTAATGATGATTCTATAACAAGTTTATTTGAGTTATGCGGTAAAGAAAATGTAGATTTGGTGTATCATTCGGGTTCATATGTGAACTAATTTTTTATCTATGTTACAAAACTATTTAGATTTTGAAGAACCAATAGCTGTTTTAGAAAAAAAGATAGAAGAGTTGCAATCTTCTGAACTTCTTTCGCCTGAAGAAATTTCTGAAGAGATCTTAAAGTTAAATGAATCAGCGATAAAACTTACGGAGAAAATCTATTCAAACCTTTCTGCTTGGCAAAGCGTGCAAGTGGCAAGACACCCGCAAAGACCTCATTTTCTAGATTATGTTGAAAAAGTTTGTGATGATTTTGATGAATTACATGGTGATCGCCATTATGGCGATGACCGAGCAGTTATAGGAGGTCTAGCTTCAATAGGTGATCACAAAGTGATGCTGATTGGTCATGAGAAAGGTAGGTCCACTGAAGAAAAAATTGAACACAACTTCGGTATGTCTCAACCTGAAGGTTATAGAAAAGCTTGTCGTTTAATGCAGATAGCTGAAAGGTTTAAACTTCCTGTGGTTACTTTAGTGGATACTCCGGGAGCTTATCCTGGCATCGATAGTGAAGAAAGAGGTCAAAGTGAAGCCATAGCGTATAATTTACAAATAATGTCTTCTCTTAAAACACCAATTTTAGTTAATGTTGTTGGGGAAGGTGGGTCAGGGGGTGCTTTAGCACTGGCAGTAGGGGACCATATAACCATGATGCAGTACGCGACCTATTCTGTTGCCTCACCTGAAGCTTGTGCTTCTATAGTCTGGAGAGATTCAACTAAATCACCAGATGCTGCAGAAGCAATGAAATTAAATGCAGAGAATATATTAAAACTTAATCTAATTGATGAAGTTATTAAGGAGCCTCTTGGGGGCTCTCATAGGAATCATGATCAGGCGGCTTTGATTCTAAAAAATTCTATAATCAAAAATTTGAAAGACTTAAAATCATTTGAAACAACAGATTTAATAGAAAGGAGATATACCAGATTAATGGGTTACGGATCTCTGTGACCAATGTTTATATCTGATAATATTTCCACAGAAAGTTTAAGAAGGTTTAAAAGGATTGGTGTAGGATTTTCTGGTGGGCTAGATTCTTCTGTATTGTTGCATTCTTTAGCAGCTTCTGTTCAAGATACATCTAAACTCTTCGCAATTCATATCAATCATGGAGTAAGCAAAGACTCTGATCTATGGGAAAAAAAATGCAAATATATAGCTAAAGGTCTTGGTATATCTTTTTACACTATAAAGTTAGATCTAGAGAATTCAAAAAAATCAGAAGATAATCTTAGAGTTGCTCGGTATAAAATCTTTAAGGAATGGGCCCAAGAAGGTGACTTAATTTGTACTGCTCACCATAAAGATGACCAGCTTGAAACTATTTTCTTTAGATTAATGAGAGGTACTGGTATTGAAGGATTGAAGGGAATTCCAACTTGGAGAGAAGACTCCGGTTTAACTTTTTTTAGACCGTTCTTAGATTTCACAAAAAAAGAACTTCGAGAATATGCCTTGCATAATAGACTTAACTGGATTGAAGATGAGTCAAATTTAGATATAAAAATTTCAAGGAATTTTATAAGGAATTCAGTTTTCCCTTTGTTATTTAAGTTTTGGCCGGGACTGGGAAAATCTCTACAATTTTTATCTAGGGAGGCATTTTATTCTACATCTATTTTAGACGAAGTAGCGAAGGCTGATTTGGAGTCTTGTCGTTTAGGTTCTTATGACAAATTATCCGTTTCAAAGGTAAGTTGTTTTTCTTATCAAAGAATAAGAAATTTACTTAATAGGTGGTTGTTAGACTCTTCTTCTATAAAACTTTCTGTGAAGCAAGCAGAGGAAATTATAAATTTAATAATTAAAAAGAAAAGGAGTCTGGATCAGACTATTTTAATTAGCTCTAGAGATTCTAATAATTCCCATGAGTTAAGAATGTTTAGAGGGGTATTATTTCTCCTTCCTAGAGAATGCTGTACTGTTTTAAATAAAGACCAAGAACGCGAATGGAATTTAAAAAAAGATCTTCTACTACCCACTGGAAAAATTGGATTTAAAGAAACCAAAGGCAAGGGGCTCTCTTTAGTTCATAAAAATAAAAAGATAACAATTAAAGGAAGAGAAGGTGGAGAGCGTTGTAAGCCATTTGGAAGAGATAAATCTCAGAAGTTAAAGAAGTTACTGCAGGAATCAGATATATCGCCTTGGTTAAGGGATAGATTGCCCTTAATATATGTTGATAAAGAACTTGCTGCAGTTGCAGATCTTTGGGTATGCGATAAATTCCATACTCAACCTGAAGAGGTTGGAATTACCTTTTCTTGGACTGACAATATCAACAAATAGACCAGGGAGAATTTTATGAAGTTAGAGACAGTAATTTATGAAGTGCAGGATTCAGTTGCTACTATTTCTTTTAACAGGCCAGAAGTAAGAAATGCTTTTAATGCTCAAATGACTGGTGATATCTTAAGCGCAGTTAAAGAAGCGGAAAATGATACTAATATAAGGTGTGTGATTCTTACAGGAAAGGGTCTAGGTTTCTCAGCTGGAGCGGACTTGACTGCCAGAGATGGTGATTGGAAAGATACGGAAGATGCTCTAATAAGAGGCTATATGCCTAGCTTACAAAGCATTATAAACATGCCGAAACCAGTTATTTCTGCTATTAATGGAGCTGCCGCAGGAATAGGTAGTGCTTATGCTATGGCTTGTGATCTTACAATCATGGCTGAAGATGCATATATTCTTCAAGCCTTTAGTAACATAGGTTTAATTCCTGATGGGGGCGCAAATTGGTTTTTAACAAATACCGTAGGTTATAAACTTGCTTATCAGATTGCTATTGAAGGTGAGCGATTAGATGCTGCTAAATGTTTAGACCTTGGACTTACAAATAAAGTAGTTCCTAGTGGTGAGCTTATGGATTCAGCTCGTGATTGGGCTTTAAACTTATCCAAGAGATCTCCCCAGTCTCTGAAACACACTAAACAAGTTATGCGCAAGGCTCTAAACTATGGATACGAAGATATTTTTAAAATTGAAGCTAGGACTCAGAATGCTATTTCAGGCTCTCCTGATAATATTGAAGGAGTTAAGGCTTTTATAGAAAAGAGACCTCCTAACTTCAAATAACTTAATTTAATTGCTCTTCTAAGTCTTTTCTGAGTTCAATGTGTTTTTCTTTTGTTAAAGGATAGAACCATGTTAAGAAAAGTGCTGGTAAGAAAAAAGCTGCACATCCAATGCAATAAAACACTCTTAAGGCCATCATAGCTGAATCGCTATTTTCTGTTCCTGGAACGAATCCAAATGCGTCTATTAACCTAGCGGCTGCCCATACTGCAAGCATGGAAGATACTTTTGCTATCATGCCATTTAATGCAAAAAAAGTACCAGCTCTTCTGCCTCCAGTTTTTAGAGAATCTAGGTCTACGACATCAGCAAGCATAGAAGCAGGTAAAAATTGAAGTCCACCAAAGCAAGCTCCTTTCAACAAGAATAGTATGTGAAAATATTTAAAGTCACCATTTTCTAGGAAGAAACACAAGAAACTTACAGTCCCGGTTCCAATTAGAGTTATGCAGAATGCTTTATGTTTTCCAATTGTTTTTCCAAGCCAAAGCCAGAAAGGAATGGCAATAAATCCAGCAATAAAATATCTTGCATAAGAAGCACCCACAGTTTCTATTCCTATAACATCTCGAACAAACCACAAAGATAAAGTATTTCTAAAAGATTCACCTGCTATAACTAAGAATATGATTAACAGGATTCTCACAAGTAGGGGGTTTTCTGCTGCGTATTTTAGACCTTCTTTGAGGGGTATTTTCTTTTCTACTTTAGGCATGGGGTCAGGCACCTTCCAAATCGCTAACGCAGCAAATAGTGGAAGTAAAAGAATAATACCCATACCCATATAACCAAGTATGTCTCTCATTTTTCCAGAAGTTGAAAAATCTTGAAATAAGAATACTGCCTGAAGCATTCTATTTATAGATTCGCCGACAGATAAGCCATTGCCTGAGACTTCAATAGCAAGGGGAATAAGGGCAGATATTAAGAGCCCTATAAGGGTCCATCCTTCCCTTCCACTAACAATTCTTGATCTCTGATGATAGTCGGGAGAAATTTCAGCTCCCCAAGCTCCATAGGGAATTCCAATTATTGTAGAGCCTAAGTACATTAGCATCATCCATATAACAAAATACATAATGGAAACTTCTGCGCCTGGAATGAATAATTTATAGATGGCAAACATCATTATAGGAACTCCAAGAATTATCCAAGGTTTTCTTCTTCCTATAACGGTTTTTGTGGAATCACCAAGTTGCCCTAATATTGGGTCAGTTATTACATCCGTAAATCTAGCTAATAATAAGATATTTGCTAAGACATAGAGTTCTATTCCTACTACTTCAGAATAAAAAGGGATAAGCCAGATAGCTATAGGATAGCCAATCATTGCTAAAGGAGTAGAAAGTCCTCCATAGGATAATATCGTATTGCGTTTAACCGGCTGTGCACTATCCATATAACTCCCCAAGCTAAAAAATTTTTAAGCGATTCAAAGTATATTAAAGACTTAACTTATATAGACAATCTATTTAATCCATTAATAACAGAAACAAATCCTGCAATAACGGTGTTCTGGTGTATACCAATTCCCCAAACTGATTGTTCTTTATAGAGAATCTCAGAGTAAGCAACAGCTTTAGCATCAGAACCAGAACTGATAGCGTGTTGATGGTAGTCTGCAACACTTATATCAATATTCAAATTTTGTTTTAAAGCATCAATCAGTGCATCTATAGGGCCGTTACCAGAACCGTTGATAGATATTTCTTCATCACCTTTTTTAATCTGAATTTCTAGCTCATCCATTTGGATGCCGTCTTTGTTTGCATGAGAATTGATATGGTGTCGTAAAAAGTAAAAATTTCCAGCTTCATTTAGATATGTTTCCTGAAAAGTTTTCCAGATGGTTGATGGAGAAATTTCTTTACCAGTTTCATCAGCAATTTTTTGGATAACTTGGCTAAATTCTATTTGAAGCCTCCTAGGCATGCTTAATCCATGATCTTTTTCTAGAAGATATGCGACACCTCCTTTACCAGATTGACTATTAATTCTTATTACTGCTTCATAAGACCTACCAACATCATTAGGGTCAATGGGAAGATAAGGAACCTCCCAAGTTTCTTTGTTTGAGGTTCTTAAATCATTTAATCCTTTTTTTATAGCATCTTGATGAGAGCCTGAAAAGGCAGTAAAAACGAGATCTCCTGCATAGGGATGCCTAGGATGTACAGGAAGTTGATTGCAATATTCAGTTTCTCTCATTATTGGGTTTATATTTGAGAAATCTAAATGAGGGTCTACACCTTGCGTGAGCATATTTAGAGCTAAAGTCACTAAATCAACATTGCCTGTTCTTTCTCCATTTCCAAATAAGGTACCTTCTATTCTGTCAGCACCAGCCATTACTCCCAGTTCAGTAGCTGCTACTGCTGTGCCTCTATCATTATGAGGGTGAAGACTTATAACTACACTTTCACGATTATGTATATTTCTACATACCCATTCTATTTGATCTGCATAAATATTAGGCGAAGCCATCTCAACTGTTGCAGGAAGGTTTATTATAGATTTGTTCTCTTTTGTGGGCTGCCAGATTTCGTTTACTGCATTACAAACTTCAACTGCATACGGAAGTTCTGTTCCAGTAAAGCTTTCAGGGCTATATTCAAAGGTCCAATTTGTGGCAGGGTATTGTTCTGCACATTTTTTTACTTCCTTGGCTCCGTCAACTGCTATCTTCTTTACACCCTCTTTATCACTATTAAAGACAACTCTTCTTTGTAAAGTTGAAGTTGAGTTATAGACATGCACAATTGCTCTCGGAACACCTTCTAATGCTTCAAAAGTTCTTTTAATTAGTTCAGGTCTGGCTTGCGTTAGAGCTTGTATAGTTACATTCTCAGGAATTAGTTTTTCTTTAATTATTTTTCTTACAAAATCAAAATCGGTTTGCGAAGCCGAAGGGAATCCTACTTCTATTTCTTCAAATCCAATTTCTAAGAGCATCTTAAACATTCTAAGCTTTCTCTCTTCACCCATAGGCTCGATTAAAGCTTGGTTGCCATCTCTTAGATCAACACTGCACCATTTTGGACTGTGCGAGATTAAATTATTTGGCCAGGTTCTATCAATTAAGTCGATAGGCTTAAATGCTTTATATTTTGAAGTAGATGTATTAATTATTTTAGTCAATGAAATTTCCTCAAAGGATTACTATATTAGCGGTTTTAGTTGCAGTGTTTAGGCTACTAAACAGATAGAGATAAGCCCGGCAATCCTTGTCTAACAAGGGCCGGGTTGGTAAGTCGTAAACTTAAAATTATGGTCGTGACTAAAGTCATTTCTACTAGGATATATACGCCTCAATAGTCGGTCAAGTTGAGAGTTTAATCAGTTAAAGTAGAATTCATTACAAATGAGCTTAACAAATATAGAAAAATTAGAATTTTTAGGGTTCCAATTCTGGCAAAAAAAACCTGCAGAAGGTTTTGATGCCAAGGAAACTATAGATTATTTTGTAGTTATTCAATCAATTCTTTTTTGTTTCTCTAATAGCAGCTTACTTGATAATTCCTTTGATCGTATTGAAAGGTTCATGGTATCTATTGCTAGAGCTCTTAACTCACAAGAACCTTGTAAGTTTTTAGATTTGGTACCGCAAGATATTTCAGTGAAGAAGGTAATTTATTTTGGAGAAAGTGATAATAAAGAATTATTAGAAAAAAATTTTCCAGATGCTAATTTTATGCTTCTAGCCTCATTTAAAGATTTATTTAGTAATTCACAATTAAAAAAAGAATTATGGTTATCTATAAAAGACTGATAAATGGCCATTGAAGAACTAGAGATCAAGGATCAATTAGGTTATCGATATATGACCGAGGCTGATATAAAAACTGTCCTTGAAATAGAAACACTATCAAACCCATTTCCCTGGACCGAACAGAACTTTATAGATTGCTTGAGAAAGGATTATTACTGTCTAATTCAAACTCACTCTGACGGAATATCTGGATTTGCCATACAGTCAATCGCATTGGATGAAACTCATTTGCTTAATATAGGGGTTGGTTCCAATAAAAGAAGGCAAGGTTTGGGTTCTGACTTATTAGAAAAAATTATTTATGCTTCTGAAGCCATGGGAAGTAATAAAATATTTCTTGAAGTAAGGGCATCAAATGTAGCTGCAACAAGTCTTTATTTAGATTTTGGGTTTAAGCAGATAGGAATACGCAAAGATTATTATAGACTTCCAGAAGGCAAAGAGGATGCGTTATTAATGTCTAAGAGTTTAAAAAAAGATTGGAAGAACAGATTCTTCAATAACTAAAAATTAACTATTAAGTAAGCTCTCTATTTCTTGAGAGATTTTTTCTGGGGCTGTATTTGGAGCAAATCTAGCAATTGGCTTTCCCTCTTTATTAATTAGAAATTTAGTGAAATTCCATTTTATAGATTCAGATCCCAACAACCCTTTCTTTTCTGATGTAAGGTATTTAAATAAAGGGTGTGCATTTTCTCCTTTGACATCAACCTTTTCGAAAATTGGAAAATTTATCCCAAAATTTACAGAACAGAATTCTTGAATTTCTGCCGAAGAACCAGGTTCTTGATTACCAAACTGGTTGCAAGGAAAGGCTAAAACTGAGAAACCAGAGTCTTTAAATTTTGAATGAAGTTCTTGAAGTCCATCATATTGAGGAGTAAAACCACATTTACTTGCAGTATTAACAACTAGTAAAGTCTGGCCTTCAAAGTCAGAAAGATTTTTCAGATTTCCTGCATTGTCATTACAAGAGTGATTATAAATATTGTCTTTTATTTCTGTCATAGCTTTCTTAAATTTTATTACGCTATTATAGTGCTTTTAATTAATTAGATGGAGTGATTCTGTGGAGTATAGAAAATTAGGTAGAACAGATTTAGAGGTAAGTTTAATATGCTTAGGAACCATGACTTGGGGACAACAAAATACTGAAGAAGAAGGTCATGAACAAATGGATTACGCGTTTGAAAAAGGTGTTAATTTCTTTGATACAGCAGAGCTATATCCAATACCTCCTATGGCAGAAACCCAAGGAAGAACTGAAGAGTATATTGGGACTTGGTTTCAAAAGAATTCAAACAGAGAAAAAATTATTCTCGCTACAAAAGTTGCAGGCAGAAGCCCAATGAATTGGTTTAGGGGTGGAGAGACAAGATTAGATAGAGCTAATATAGAAGAGGCTTTAAATAACAGCCTGAAGAGATTACAAACTGATTATGTGGACCTATATCAATTACACTGGCCAGATAGGCGTTTAGCAATGTTTGGTTCTGGTGGAATCGGCTATAAACACATAGAGGCAGAAAGTATAGCTATCTCTGAGACTTTAGAGGTGTTGGGAGATTTAGTAAAGAGTGGAAAAGTCAGACACGTGGGTTTATCAAACGAGACTTCGTGGGGCTTATCAGAATTTCTTAAGTACTCTGAGATAGGAAGTCTCCCTAGGGTAGCTTCTGTGCAGAATGCTTACAATTTTTTAAATAGAACTTACGAAGATGGCCTTTCTGAATTCTATTACCAGTCCGAAGTTGGTCTTTTAGCGTACTCGCCTATAGCTCAAGGATACTTGTCAGGTAAATACGTAGACGGAGCTAGACCTGAAGGATCTAGAACGGCCTTGTTCGAAAGGGGAAATAGATATGAAGTTCCAGGCGCAAATGAAGCAATAAAGTCTTATGTTGCCTACGCAAAGAAGATAGAAATGGATCCTTCGGTGTTTGCTAATGCATTTGTGAATTCAAGAAAATTTGTTACTTCAAATATTATTGGAGCAACAACAATGGATCAGCTAAAGCTAGCCGTTGGTAGTGCGGATGTAACTTTAAGTGAAGAAGACTTTAAAGCTATTGATTCAATACACAGAGAGTGCCCCAATCTTTGTCCTTAAGAGTGATTACTAAAGACATAACTTGGAACTGGAAGTCTTATTCAGAGTTAAGAAAAGATGAGCTTTATGAAATACTTAGATTTAGACAGGAAATTTTTGCGGTAGAACAGCAATCTTGGTATTTAGACGCAGATGGACTAGATCAGGAGGCTTTGCATTTTCTGGGTATGTATGAAGGTAATTTAGTAGCCTATACAAGACTTTTAGTTCCTGGAATAAAAAAATTAAATTCTTCTCTTGGAAGAATCTTAGTACATTCAAAATGCAGAGGCTTGGGACTAGGTCACTTTTTAGTCGAACAAGGAATGAATAAGAGCCGAAATCTATTCCCTTCTGCTCTAATAACATTATCAGCTCAAGAACACTTAGAAGAATTTTACAAGAAACATGGTTTTATGAGATCTGGTGATACATATATTGAAGATGGCATACCTCATATAGAAATGACTTCAGATGCATAAAAAAAATTTCATAAATATTATTCTAGTTTTAGGAATTTTTATTGGTATTTCTTTAGCATCAGTCTCTCTTGTTAAAAGAGTAAACTTTAATACCGCGGGAGATTGGGTTGCAAACATTGAGGGAACTAAGATAACCAGAGATAAATACCTACTTCAATTAGAAGGTTTGAGGTCTGATAAACGCTCACCGTTAACCAAGGAAGATAAAGAATTCGTCTTAGAAAGAATGATCGAAGAAGAATTGCTTATAAAGAGAGCCCTAGACATGGGTATGCTAAGAACTAATCCCATGGCACGAGGCACGGTTGTTCAGCAAATGATTAATCAGATAATTTCTGATAATGACATGATGGATATTTCTGAAGCAGAACTAAATGAATTCTTTAAGAAGAATATAGGTTTTTTTACAAATGCGAACAGGTTGCGAATAAAGCAAATTTATTTTCCAGATAAAGAAGATGCAAGTATTTCTTCTATTCAGAAGGCTAAACAGGCATTTGATATGTTAATTTCTGGAAGTACTTTTGATGAAGCTGCATTTCACGGAACACAAACTGCCTTACAGATTCCTGATACGCTAATGACTTTATCTAAAGTTAGAGAGTACGTAGGACCTTCGTTGATGTTGACGGCAGAGAAATTAGAACCTGGAGAATTTACCCTTCCCAAGAGGGTTTCTGGAGGTTATAAGATTATTTTTCTGGTTAATAAAGAGAATTCAAGTCCTCCTGATTTAGCAGATATAAAGAATCAAGTGATTTCAGAATTTAAAAAGAGAAGAGATGATCAGTCTCTAAGGAGTTATTTAGAAGATTTAAAGAGTTGGTACGATATTTCTAGAAATTTAGATACATAAAGAATGGATAAAAGAACAAGATTCTATCTCTTCCTTTTAATTTTTTTATCAAGTTCTATAGGCGCTCATCAAAGAAGTGAATCTTACTCTAAGGTATTAATTAATCACTACGAAAATAATTTTGAAGTAGAGACAATTTTCTCTATTCAACTTTCCGTTTTATCTAAAATGCAATGGCCTCTTACCGTTAATTGGGAACAAGAAGTTTTAAGCCATGTAAAAGAAAATTTTTATATAGATTCTGAATGTGAATTTAAGGAGGTGCCCAAGTTTTTCACATCTACTTCAACTGGCTATATTCGTTTAAGTTGGAGCGAAAAGTGTAAAAGCGAGGTTGCTAAATTAAATAATAACGCATTTTTTGATTTAGACCCTGCTCATGCACATATTTCTACTTTCAAAATAGACGGTCAGTCTTATCCAGAAAAGTTATTTACTAGTCAGTCTCGGAGTTGGGAGGAAGGCACTTTAGATTCGGTTAAAAGAAATAAAAATGAAGGTTCAATATGGGATTATTTTCTTTTAGGTATAAAGCACATTTCTACAGGGTATGATCATATAGCTTTCCTTCTCGGAATTATTCTACTTAACAAAAGAAAACGATTATTAGTAATTGCCATAACAGGCTTTACCTTGGGTCATAGCCTGACTTTAGCTCTAGGAGTAATGAACTTTGTAAGCCCCTCTACAAGTTTTGTGGAGTCATTAATTGGATACTCAATATTATTAATTGCCCTAGAATTTTTAGCAAAAGAAACTAATCAATACCAATACTACTCAAAAGTATTTTTCTTTATATCAATACCTTTTCTTATTTTTTATAACTTTTTTGGTATCAATTCATACCTTTTAGGATTATTTGGGATTGTACTTTTTACAGTTTCTTATTTTAATTTGAGTAATAGATTTAGAGATTATAATTTATCTACAGCAGTAACATCCTTGTTTGGATTGGTGCATGGTTTTGGGTTTGCAGGTACCCTGACTGAAGTAGGCTTGCCGGAAGACAGAATAGTATCAGCTTTGCTTGGTTTTAACTTAGGAGTAGAGACCGGACAAATAATTATTGTTTTATTGTTCCTTTTAACTTTTTTTCTGCTTAGAAATTTTCAATCTATAAAAGCTTTAAACCTTGAACCATTTGCAGCTGTATCCCTAGCTACCTTGGGTTCATTTTGGTTTATTGAAAGGATATTTTAGATTTAAATAATTCTTATATTCTCTGCCTGAGGTCCTTTTTCTGAATTTTCAACAGAGAACCGGACTCTGGTATTTTCTTTTAGTTTTCTTCTATCCGATTGTTGGACTGCCCTAAGATGGACAAATAAATCTCCTCCTTTATCTCTTATGAGAAATCCATATCCTTTGCTTGGATCAAACCATTTTATAGTTCCAGTTTCTCCTCGGAAGTTTCTTTTTATTTTTCTTCCATATATAAATCCTAGGATAGACAAGAACCCTAGTGACCAA
>DQKS01000020.1 GCA_015660645.1 Gammaproteobacteria bacterium | reverse complement strand
TTGGTAAAACTTGTATATAAAAAGAAGATTATTCCTAAGCAAGAGGCAATAAGAAGCACTTGAGGAATCTTAAATATACCGACCCAGGAACCTATTCCAGCTAATAGTTTTGCATCTCCTCTTCCCAGTCCATGGTTACTGGTAGTTGCATAATAAATTTTCTCTATAGTAAATAGGAGGAGGTAGCCAATAATTGTCCCACTTAGTATTTGTAGGTATGGGGTATCAAAATAGATAGTGTTTATAACCAAGCCGCTAAGAATTATGCTGTAAGTTATCTGATTTGGTAAAACAAGGTGTTTTATATCAATAACAGAAATTACTATCAGTGCTGATGCAAGAAAACTGTATAAAAAGAGTTCTTCGGACAAGCCAAAAAAGAAAGCTATTAAAACAAAAACTAAACCCGTTAGTATTTCAATAAAAGGATAAATTAATGAAATCTTTGTGAGGCACCTAGGACATTGACCTGACAGTAAAATGAAGCTGACAACTGGTATATTTTGATAAAAAGGAATTAAAGAAAAGCAGTTATCGCAATGAGAAAGGGGGGTAATAAGGTTATAACTTCTGAATTCATTTCTGGTACCAGAGATATTCATCATTACAGGAATTCTATGAATAACTGTGTTAAGAAAACTGCCTATTATTAAACCTATAATAAAAACGTATACAAAAGAAATTAATTCAGTGGAACTAAAAAACATATTAGGAATCATAAGGTACAATAATCATATCTGTCGTTATAAATAATATCTACTGATTCTGCTGCCAAAAATGGTTATAAATAAACACAATATTAAGCTTAAGTTTGAGAGCATTCTCCAGACTTCTAATGAAGTTCTTTTTAGTTCAAAATTTTCAAATGTATTAGCCATATTAATTTTTCTTTTGGTGACCATTCAAGTGATAAACACAGGATGGTATTTTCTCTTGAATTCAAAAGATATATCCATGGAAAGTGAGGGCACAAGTTTATTTATAAAAAAAATAAATTATCCAAACTTAATATCTGATCCCTTTGAAAGATCATCTAATCTAGCTCTTTCACAAGCTCTACAAGTAGAAACTCCTCCTCCAACTTCCTTGCCTATAAAACTCTACGGCATTGTTTATTCCGACTTAGGATCTATTGATTCTGCAATACTTGGATTTAATACTAACAAGCAAAAAAACTATAAAATAAATGAGTCACTTGCTGATAATATTATTTTGGAATCAATTAGCCCTGAATTGGTCATAATTTCTAGAGAAGGTATACGAGAAAGTGTTATGTTTAAACAGGATAGGGTTTTAGATTTACCAACAATAGATCCAGTATTAGTTCAAAATTCTAAAAATTCAACAGCTGAGACTTTAGATTCAATATCCTCTCTTAGTAAATTTGTTACATTTAAACCTTACTTTTTAAACGGTTCTTTGAAGGGCTATCAGTTGTATAGAGGTAATAAATCAGCCTTATTTCAACAGCGAGGTTTAAAAGAAGGCGATATATTAGTAACAGTCAATGGTTTAAATGTTCAAGATCCTGCATTTATTAAGGAACTTGTAGGGCCAGGCTCTGTGAAATTAGATCTTTTAAGAGATGAGCAAAGATATTCTATGACATTGAATTTAAACTAATAGTATGAAGATTTTATTATTGTCTAGATTCTCATTTTGTTTTCTAGTTATAGTGCTCTTTCTATCCAATCTATTGTCAGCTACTCAAATAAATATGCGTGATGCAGACATAAGAGCATTTAGTGCAGATATAGCTAAAATATCTAATAAAACCATAATCTTAGATCCTAGAGTTAAAGGTAATGTTACAGTGATATCTGACCAAGATTTAGACCCTTTTGAAGCTTATGCTGTTTTTCTTTCCGTTTTAAGGCTTCACGGATATTCTGCTATAGAAAACAATAAAGTTGTAAAGGTTATGCCTGAATCAGGAGCTAGACAAGATGCCTCCTTTAATAGCACTTCATTAGATTCATTAACTACTGAAGTTATTAGATTATTACAAGCTAATGCGAAAACTATAGCCCCTCTTTTAAAACCGCTTGTTAATAAACAAGGGCATATAGCGGCTTATGAACCTACGAATAGTATTATTATTGCAGACTATGTTGGCAATGTTGCCCGTATTAAGAAGGTTTTGAAAGATCTTGATGCAAACCCAGGAGACACTTTTGAGCTAGTAGAACTTAAAAATATATCTGCGGGTGAAGTAGCTAGAATAATAGGTTCAGCCTATTCAGGAAATAGTGAAAGTTTTAAGAATTTTACGGCTCTAGCAGTTGAAACAAGTAATTCTATTCTTTTAAGAGGGCAACTTGGAACAGTCAACCAAATTAAAAAGGTTATTGAAAGTCTGGATTATTCAACATCACAAAATAGCAATTTAAAAGTTATTTACCTTAAGTACGCTAATGCTTCTGAAATCAAGCTCATACTTGAGAAGGTGGCAACATCTCTTGAAAATGAGAAATCAGTAACTGATGGCTCCTTGATAAAAACAACTTCAATTGAATTTCATGAAGATACAAACGCAATTATTATATCTGCAAAGCCTGATATTCTCAGTCAGCTTGAAACAGTTATATTTCAATTAGATATAAGAAGGGCTCAAGTACTTGTCGAAGCTATCATTGTTGAAATGTCAGACCGCCTAGCCAGAGACCTAGGTGTTCAATTTCTTTTTACTGGAGATGGTAAAAACACGCCAATTGCCGCACAACGTTTTGGGTCTCCTAACCCTGATCTTATTTCTGCAATTGCTTCTGAATCTGGATCTGTTTCAAATTCATCTTTAGCTGCAAGTGCTGCTAATTCATTATTAGGCATAGAAGGATTGGCTGTCGGAGTAGGAAAGATTAATTCTGAAGGTGATAGTTTCGCAACTATTATAAATCTTGTTGCGCAAGATGCTGATTCAAATATTCTATCTACTCCTTCAATTATGACACTTGATAATGAAGAAGCATCCATAGTAGTTGGTCAAGAAATTCCAATAACTACAGGTGAAACTCTTAGTTCAAATAATGCCAATCCATTCAGGTCTGTGAATAGACAAGACGTAGGTATAAAACTAACAGTAACTCCTCAAATAAACGAAGGAAATGCTGTGAGGTTGTCAATTAATCAAGAAGTATCCAGTGTTTATGGGCCTATTACTGATTCATCAACAGATCTTATTACAAATAAAAGAGTAATTACCACAACTGTCCTGGTTGACGATGGAGATATTATAGTTCTAGGAGGTTTAATGGATGAAGACGTTCAGGAAACGAAAAGAAAAGTACCTTTTTTAGGAGATATTCCTTTGTTTGGAAAGCTTTTTCAATCAACTTCGTCGTCTATAACTAAAAGAAATCTTATGGTGTTTGTTAAGCCTACGATTGTCAGAGATTCAGCAACCATAAGGTCAATAACCAACTCAAAATATAATTATTTTGAAGCTTTGCAGAATTTAAAAATTGAGAAAGGTGAAGAAGTTCCGAATCTTCAAATTTTAAAAGAAAAGATTCTAAAAAATTAATTCCCTTGAATTCATGTCAATAGAAGTTGAAATTAATAAAGAACAAATAAATTTACCTTATCGATTTGCAAGAGAGCACGGGGTAATCTTAGATAAATTAGAAAATAAGATTGTATTTATCAAAGCGAATAGCTCACCTTCGTTGCAAGTATTCTCAGAATTAAGAAATTTTTACAATCTATCTATTTCTGTAGATGTACTTAGTAACGATGATTTTGAGAAAGAGTTAGCTAAATATTATGCCGATTCAGCAATATCATCCTCTGAAATTGTTGAAGATTTAGATTTTTCATATAGCTTGTCTGATCTAGCTGCTAATCTACCTAAAACCGCTGATCTTTTAGATTCAGAAAATGATGCTCCTGTTATTAAACTAATCAATGCTGTAATAGCAGAAGCTATTAAATCAAAAGCTTCTGATATCCATATAGAGCCTTATGAAGAACATATATCAATAAGATTTAGGATTGATGGAGTTTTAAGAGAGGTTTTAAAGCCTAGTTCAAAATTAGTTTCAATGCTCAATGCTCGTGTTAAGATTATGTCGAGTTTAGATATAGCTGAAAAAAGAATCCCTCAAGACGGTCGCATGTCTTTAAAATTAGGTGAGAAGTGGATAGATATTCGAGTTTCCACATTGCCTTCTAGCTATGGTGAAAGAATAGTTTTACGTATTCTTGATAAATCAGATGCTCAACTTAATTTAACCCAATTAGGAATGAGTGACGAATTATTAGAACTTTTTAAGATTACCCTTAAGAACCCTAACGGAATAATTCTAGTAACGGGACCTACTGGTTCAGGTAAAACTACCTCATTATATGCAGGGATTAATCTTCTAAATGATAGTACAAAGAATATTCTGACAGTTGAAGACCCTGTTGAGTATGCAATAGATGGAATTAGTCAAACGCAAGTCAACACAAAAGTAGACATGACCTTTTCAAAAGGGCTTAGGGCTATATTAAGACAAGACCCTGACATTGTCATGGTGGGAGAAATAAGAGATTTAGAGACCGCTGAAATTGCTATTCAAGCTTCTTTAACAGGTCATTTGGTTCTTTCAACTGTACATACAAATGATTCAGTTTCAGCCATAACAAGAATGAAAGACATGGGAATAGAGCCATACCTTCTTGGCTCTTCAGTAAAGGCCATTATGGCTCAGAGGTTGCTTAGAACTTTATGTATTAATTGCAAAGAAGAATATTCTTTAGATAATTTTGTACAAAACATACCTGAGAAATCTATGCTCTATAAAGCTAAAGGTTGTAAGGAATGTGGTGATACGGGTTACGTTGGTAGAACAGGAATTTTTGAACTACTTATTGTTGACGAAGAAATTAAAAAAGCAATTACAGAGAACATGGGTGAACAGGAAATAGGCAAGATAGCTTTTAAGAAAAATTTTAAATTAAGTCAATCAGGAGAAAAACTAGTTCTTAGTGGAATAACTTCATTGGAAGAACTCTTAAGAGTAATTAAAGAGGAATAAAGTGCCTGCTTATCAATACTTAGCTATTAACCCACAAGGAGAAAAAAAGAAGGGAATAATTTCGGCTGATAATATTTATATAGCAAAGAAAAAGCTAAAAGAAAAAAAACTTTCACCAATAAAATTAGATTTAAATTCTGATAAATTTAATTTATTTAGCTCCTCTAAAAAGAAAATAAGCTTGGTTAACTTAATGTTATTCACTCGTCAGCTATCTACTTTATTGTCTGGCGGAGTGCCACTTAATAAATCTTTAAGTATTATTAACGAACAAACAAATAATATTATTCTTAAAGAACAAGTATCTGAAGTGCTTTTAAAGATAGAGGCAGGTTATAGCTTGTCCGATGCTTTAAGGGAGTTTCCTCAAAGCTTCGATAATTTATATATTGCTCTTATTGTTGCTGGAGAAGTTTCAGGAGACTTAAGTCCTGTTTTGGAGAAGACGGCTGCCTTTCTTGAAAAGAGGTCACTAATGCAAAAAGAAGTTGCAGCAGCACTTATTTATCCAGCAGTTCTCCTATTTATTACTTTTATAATCGTAGGAATGTTATTGGTTTTTGTAGTACCAAGCGTTGTAGATCAATTTAGTAGTACGAACCAGCAACTTCCTCTGTTAACTCGTTGGTTAATATCTATTTCCGAATTTATATCTGGATCAGGATTGATCCTTGTTTTAATTTTTTGTCTATCTATGTTTTTAGCTTTAAAATTAGGATTTAGAAAAAGAATAAGATTTTTCTTTGATAAAATTTTTCTTTCAATCCCTTATTTAAATACATTTCTAGTACAAGTAGATTTGTCACGTTTTTTAAGCTCACTAAGTATGTTGCGTAATAGCAATACACCTGTAATGGAAGCAATTAATATTTCTCTCAAAACTATTAGCAATGGATCGTTTAGGGAATCCTTGGATTTTCATCTGATAAAAGTTAATGAAGGAGATTCTATTGCTTCATCGTTATCAAGAGTAAAACATGTTCCGCCGTTAGTTAACCAGATGGTAGCAAGCGGAGAGGCAGGGGGCAATTTAGAAAAAATGTTATCCAAGGCAGCTGAATATTTAGACCAAGAATTTCAACAGACTTCAAAGATCTTCATGGGATTTTTAGAACCACTTGTTGTTTTAATCATGGGTGGGCTAGTTGCTGCAATTGTTGCTGCAGTATTATTGCCTTTGATTGATATGAATAATGTTTCACTACTAAACTAATAAATTATGAATAAAAAACAAAATAAAAAAAATACAGAACAAGGATTTAGTTTGATAGAAATCCTCGTTGTTTTACTAATCATTGGTTTGCTAACAACTATGGTTGCTATCAATGTTCTCCCAAGTCAGGATAAAGCTAGGGTGGATAAGGCTAAAGCAGATATTGCAATCTTAGGAAGTGCATTAGAGATGTATAGGTTAGACAGATTTCGCTATCCAAACACTCAAGAAGGCTTAAGATTTCTAATAAATCCGCAATCAAATGATTACTCTAACTCTAGAAATCAAGCATATATTAAAAAACTACCTCAAGATCCGTGGGGAAATGATTATATTTATTTAAGTCCTGGAGATCATGGGGAATATGACCTGTATTCAATGGGAGCAGACGGACAAAGGGGAGGGGAATTATTAAACAAAGATATAGTTAATTGGGATGATCAGCTTGAGTAAATTTAATGAAAAAGGTTTTACTCTTATAGAGGTGCTAGTTTCTTTGGGAATCTTGGCATTTGTAATGTCAGCAGCATTTCAAATTTTTTCTTCAAATGCACAATTGGTAATTAAGATGGAACAAAATACCATGGCTAATTTTGTTGCTGAGAGTGTACTAGTTAACTCTTTCGTTTCAGAAGATGAATTAGATTTTTTGTCAGGTTCTTCTTTGCAAGGCGGTAGAGAGTATCAATGGGAACGAACTATAAATTTTTTAGAAGATGGAAAATCAGCACAAATTCTTATAACTATAAAAGATGAGGAAGATTTACCAATTTATAATCTTATAGGTTTTAAAGTTTTATGAAAAATCAAAAAGGATTCACTCTTGTGGAGCTGCTTGTGGCAATTGGCATAACCGGACTAATTGGTACCTTGTCACTTTCAGGGCTAAACACAAGTCTTAGCATTAATAAAAAAACTCTAGATAGATCAGATTTAATATCAGAATTACAATTAACTGACAGGGTCCTTAAAAGAGATTTACTTCATGCTTTAACAAGAAATTCTAGATTATCTGAAGGTAAAAGACTAAAACACCCTTTATACGGCGAAGTTCTTTTAAGCGAGGAAGTTTTCTTGGCATTTTCAATTCACAGTTCTATTGATTACCAAGATCAAGGAGGATCCATTAGATGGGTAGAATACTCAAAGTCTGATAATCAAATAGTTCGAAATGAATACCTTTTTGCTGATAGAACGGAGGAGACAAAAGTTCTTTCCAGTGTTCTTTTAAATAATGTTGATTCAGTAGAATTAAGTTTTACTAATCAAGATCAATCTTATTTGTCATGGCCGTCGCAAATTAACCAAGGAATAA
Organism: Gammaproteobacteria bacterium; assembly: GCA_015660645.1. Lineage (GTDB taxonomy): Bacteria > Pseudomonadota > Gammaproteobacteria > Magnimaribacterales > Magnimaribacteraceae > CAJJAM01. The sequence continues at coordinate 26,537 of DQKS01000020.1, read as the reverse complement.
AGGGCCTTCCTCAAATGGTAGAAGTAACTTTAAAGATTAAATCGTATGGAGATGTATCTATGAGTTACCTTTTAACTGAAGGCTTTCAGGTTTGAGAATTCAATCAAAGAATCAAGGCAGTGTACTAATATTAGTTTTATTAGTAGTTGCAGTGCTCATGTCCTTTGGAACATCATCAACAAGTAAAATACATTCAGATATAAACGAAACAGTTCAGTTAGACAATAATAGCCAAGCATTTTGGTATGCTCTGGGTATGGAGTCTAAAGCTAGCAATTTATTAAAATACAATAATCAAGGCAATAGAGACTCTAATTTCTTAGTTCATTATGGTAATTTACCAATAATCAAATCTGATATTGAAGAGGGCACTATAGAAGGCTCTATTAGAGATCTATCTACTTGCTTTAATGTAAATAGCTTAGTGAAAGTAGATAAGAAAACTTCTTATCTAGTGATTAATCAGCCTTCTGTTGATTTATACAGAAACTTATTAAATGCTTTGATGATTGATGAGTTCCTTCACGATGGTCTTATTTATAGTATGCTTGATTGGATTGATTCTAATGACTTTATGGCTAATTCCTTTGGTGCAGAAGATGACTTCTACACTCGTCTAGATAGTCCTTATAGAACTCCTAATCAGTTAATTCACCACGAGGCAGAGCTTTTTAATATAAAAAATTATGAACCAGAAGTGTTGAATAAAATTCTTCCTTTTATTTGTGCTAAACCAGTAGTAGCAATATCAAATATTAATATCAATACTGTCTCTAAAGAAGAACCAGAAATATTGATGATGATGTTTGGAGAACAGATGTCGCGTGAAGCTGCTTTGAATATACTTCAAGATAGACCGCTCACAGGATTTTATAATAAAGACGATTTTTTCTCACACCCTGAACTTAAAGATTTACTGATTTCAGAAATAATAAAAGAACAAATTAAAACAGAAACAAATTATTTTTTGTTGACCTCAAAATCTATTATTAATGGCCAGCAATTTATTTTGCAATCCACACTTAGTGTTCTCTCAAATGGAAAAGTAAAAGTAATTAAAAGAAATTTAGTTCTATGAATCATCTATTCTTTATTTTATCTCCTGATTTAGACATCTTCTGGGTTATAAAGGATGAGAGAGGAAAAGTAATCCACCAAGGGTCTAAGAAAAATCAAGATGAGCTTGGTATGCTTAACATTAATTCAGCAACAGGATTTGTTTACAACCCTCTAATTTTAAATAAAATCCTTAATGTTCCTCCTGGAAAGCCTAAAGACATTGAAGCTTCTGTGCCTTTCATTTTAGAAGATCAAATATTAAATAATCTAGAAAAATTTCACTTAGTTGTTTCTGATAGAGAAGATATTGGTCAGGTGAAGGTTACGTTAGTTCCGGAAATTGTCATGGATCAAATTAATGCTTATATTCTTAAAAATGAAATAAATATAACAAGTATATTTAATTTTTCTAATTTACTTCATTGCAAACCATCCGAAGGGATATTATCTATATTGGATAAATACGCAATTATAAATTTTGGAAATAAATGGTCTTGGTGTTCAGATTTAGAGAGCATTCTAGGTCTCTTAGATAAAGGATTTAAAGAATTTGATATCACCTCATTTAAGGTCTATACCAATAAAGAAGTTGATGTAGATTGGTTGAGATATTCAGAAATTTTTCCTGAAATTATAAATAAACGGAGCCAAGAAGATTATTTAATCGACCCTACTAGTAACAAGCAAAATAATTTTTTGCAAGGCAGATATCAGCCAAAAATAGAATGGAAGAAATATTTGACCTTATGGCGTTACCCTATAGCTGCTTTAATGTTATTAATAGTTATTCATTTCTTTCAACTATCTTTAAAAATCTTTCAAAACAACTTAATTGCCTCAGAACTTAATGTAAAAGCTGAAGGTTCTTTTTATCAGGTCTTTGACAATACTGATCAAAATTCTAACTTCAAGTTAGCCTTACAGAATAAAATAAAAGAAACTCCCAGATTGAGTAAGAATTCATTTTTGTCTACTTTTAGTAGAATCTCCCAGGTAATAAATCTTAATGAAAATATTTCTATTAATTCTGTGTCTTTTAATGCAGAAAAAGACCTTTTCTTATTAGAAGTAGAATTGGCAAGTTTTGAAGATATTGACTCTCTAAAATCTGTTCTCGATCAGTCCGGCTTTGAAGTGAAAGTTGGCCCTCAAAAAAGGTCAGGATCTTCTATCTTGAGTGAAATGTTTATAACTAAATTACAATGAAAAATCTTTTTAATAATCTAACACGCAGATACCAAACTCTTGTAATTTTTGTGATGGTGTCTGTTCTTTGCTTTACTTTATTTCTATTAAAAAATTTCCTTAACGCTTTATATGAAACATCAACTCAGAATGTAACCCAAGCTAAATATCTTTTAACAGAAGTCCAAAGAACAATATCTATAAATTCTTCAACTAGTAAACTGGCCAAAATTAAAAGAACTTCTTCATTAAGTTCAATTGCAAACAAGCAAGCTAATATCCATAACGTAGTTATAGATAGGGTTGAAGAAGATAATGATGGGAATACTATTTTAAGCATTAATGAGGTTAAATTTACTCATTTTTATGCCTGGTTAGATAGTTTGGAAAAGGAAGAGGGTGTAAGAGTCATTAAAACATCAATTCGACGAAATCAACTTTCTACAGGTAAAAAAGATTTAACAATTAGAGCACAACTAGTTTTATCGTCAAACTAGATGAAGATTAGATATATTTTTTTAACATTACTAATCTTTTTAACCTTAATAATAGGCAGCTTTCCTATGAGGGGTGTAAGCTTATTATTAGATGATTCCAATAAAATCTCATACAAATCAGCTAAAGGATTTTGGTGGGATGGAGAGCTTTTAGATATTTACTTTAAAGATAATTATCTTGGTGATTTACAAGTCAGATTATCTTTATTTGATGTGATAAAAGGAAGGTCAATTTTTTTTATAAAGCTAGAAGGACCCAATATAAACATAAAAGGAAGGCTTGGCAGGTCTTTAGTAGGTACTTATTTGATTGAAGATTTAGATTTTAGTTTAATAAGTAGTAACACAAAAAAACTGAATACTCCTATTTCTTCTACTACTGGTTCTATTAATCAATTATTGTTTAACAAATCTGGATGTTTGAAAGCTATAGGAAAAGCCGAGGCTAAAGTTTTAGATTTGTTTGGAATCTTCTCACAAAATCTTTATGTACAGTCTTCCTTACAGTGTAAAGGGGCATTCTTGGAACTAAAATTTAGTACTTTAAATCCAAATAAGTTAAAAGGTACTTTGTTAATTGATCCATCTATGAAATACACAATGGAAGCAAGCTCAGAAAGGGTGTCATCAAAAATTAAAGAGTTAGGTAAATTCCGACTAGACTTAGATCCTTCTATAAAAGCTAAAGGGAATCTTGTAGATTTAATAAATTATTTATGAAAAAAATTCTCAGAATGAAACTACGGTTAGAAAAAAATTGACCTTTATGCATTTCTGTAGTCAAAATGAATATTGTATATGTGTGGAAGGTTTACTATTAGAAATACCTCGGTGTTTCAGACTCAATTTGACGGAGAAGAGATAACCCCTAGTTTTAATATAGCTCCAGGCCAAAAAATAGCTGTCATGACTGAGAAGTTACATTATATTAAATGGGGTTTTACCCCGTTCTGGGCTGAAAAACCTTTTAATTTAGTCAATGCCAGATCAGAAACTTTATCTACTAAACCTTCTTTTGAGAATTCAGGTAGGTGCTTAATACCTGCTGATGGCTGGTATGAATGGAAAGGAGAAGGAGATAAAAAAATTCCCTTCTTTCATCATCTTGATGGCGAAGCTTTTTGTTTTGGTGGTGTCTATGGAGGTTATAGAGGAGAGGTGGGTTGTGCGATTGTCACAACTAGTGCCGTTGGACATCTTAAGCATATACACGAAAGAATGCCTTATATAGTGCAGAGAAGTCATTATAAAGATTGGCTTCAAAGCAATGAATTAATTTCTTTTGACGAAGTAATCTCAAACAAGATAGAATTTTATCCAGTCTCAACTTATGTAAATAATCCAAACCATAATGATAAAAATTGTGTATTTGAAGTTCAGTATTAATTTAGTAAGCAGCTAAATAAGCAAGTGAAGCTCTTTTTGTTTCATTCACAACTCTCGGACTAATTAACCCTTCTTCTGAAAAGCCTTGAGATAATAGTGAAACAATAATGCTAAGAATATTAGATAGTCTTTCGTTATTTGTTTTAGTACTTTTTTGATTTATTTTTTTAATTACCTCTGCAGCTAAAAGATTTTTTGAATACATTGAGAGTTCTGATTTTGTAGGCAGATCACGACTTAAGAAAATAATTGACGAACCTTTTTGCTCATTTAAATAGATGCTTAATAGATCAATAATTAGATTTATAAAATCCGATGATTTATTAAAATCAGCATTAAGCATGTTGGCATCTAACATATCTAAAAGCTTATTAAGATGTTGTTCAGATAATGCATATAAAATGGCTAGATTACTTGGAAAGAATTTATATAGAGAAGACCGTTTCAAACCAGATAATTTTGCAATCTCTTTAATGGTTACAGCGTGTATGCCCTTTTCAGTAAGAATTAAATCAGCAGTTTGAAGTGCATTCTTATAACGTTTAAGACTTCTATCTTGTTTAGGTATGTTAGGTGTGTGAATCTCTAAGACCATATCTTTGACTTTATTCTCCAAAAAAGACTATATATTTTATTTCATACCTAAGCTTAATAAAATGAAAATATTATATCTATTTTTTTCCGATAATTTTCAATCTCTTCCTGGGGTAATTTTTCCTTGTTAAGTTTTAAATCCTATTTTTTTAGTTGGCTGTTGAATGATATTTATCCTTCTGATTTTTTGCCATTTTTGTTAATGTGTATGCCCTTAGTCATTCTATTCACAGCCCTAGCTGGTAAAAGATTGATGGATCAACAATAAACTAAAATAAAGAAATAAATATGAAAGAATTACAAAATTTAAATCTTGATAATTATTGGATTCCTTTTACACCAAATAGAGAATTTAAATCTGATCCTAGACTATTAGTAGCATCAGAAGGAATGTACTACGAAACTCAAGATGGAAGAAAGGTCTTAGATGCTATAGCAGGTTTATGGTGTTGCAATGCAGGTCACTGCCATCCTAAGATTGTCAAAGCCGTACAGGATCAGGTAGCAATTCTTGATTATGCTACGGCCTTTAATATGTCGCACCCAAAAGCTTTTGAATTGGCAGAAAAAATAGCTGATTTGACTCCTGACGGTTTAGATAAGATTTTTTTTGGAAATTCAGGTTCTGAAGCCGTTGAGACCGCTCTAAAAGTAGCCTTGGCTTATCACGTAGCAAAAGGAGAAGGGCAGAGAACAAAATTCATTGGAAGAGAAAAAGGCTATCACGGCGTTAATTTTGGTGGAGTTTCAGTAGGAGGTATTACTCCTAACAGAAAGTCTTTTGGTCCTCTATTACCTGGAATAGATCATTTGCCTCATACCTTAAATTTTAATGAGATGGCTTTTTCAAAGGGTCAACCTACATGGGGACTCCATCTTGCAGATGAGTTAGAAAACATTTTAGTTTTACAGGATCCATCAACAGTAGCAGCAGTTATTATTGAGCCGGTTACAGGTGCGGGAGGCGTCATTGTTCCTCCAGTAGGATATCTGGAGAGAATTAAAGAAATATGCACCAAGCACAACATCTTATTAATTTTTGATGAAGTCATTACTGGATTTGGACGCTTGGGAGACTCTTTTGCCGCCAACCGTTTTGACGTAACTCCAGATATCATCACAATGGCTAAAGGTCTAACAGGAGCAGTTGTACCTATGAGCGCTGTTGCTTTTAAGAATGAAATACACGATAGCATTATGCAAGGACCAGAGAATATGATCGAATTATTTCATGGTTATACATACTCGGGGCATCCCGTTGCTGCAGCTGCTGGTTTAGCAACACTTGAAGTTTATGAAGAGGAAGGGTTGTTTCAAAAAGCAAAAGAACTTGAGCCTATTTTTGAAGAAGCTATTCATAGTTTAAATGGTGAAGATCAAGTAGTTGATATAAGAAATATTGGATTGATGGGTGCTGTGCATTTCAGGTCAGATCCAATTCCTGCTACAGAGTTTGCTTCAAAAGTTTTTCAGCATTGTTATGAAAACGATGTGATGGTTAGGTTTTCAGGTGAATTTTTAATCCTCTCTCCATCTTTAATTGCAGAACCTCAGCATATTGAAATAATTATTGAAGCATTAAAAAAGGCTATACGCAGTATAGCTTAAGGATTGAATAAAAAATGAGTTCACCTGAATGGTTTGTCTCTGCTATTAATAGAAAGCCAGAGAATCATTTCGTCAAGGTTGACGGTGCCAAAATTCATTACGCTCTATGGGGAGATTCAACAAAACCAGGATTATTTTTCGTTCATGGTTATAGTGCGAATGCTAATTGGTGGGATTTTATAGCACCACATTTTTTAGATAACTATTCTATTGCAGCAATTAATTTATCTGGAAATGGGGATAGTGAGCACAGAGGAGAATACTCGCAAGAGTCGTATGCAAGAGAGTTAAAAGCTGTTTGTGAAGATCTAAATTGGAGTTCAGCAAGTTTTATTGCCCATAGTATGGGGGGTTCAATTTCTTTAAAAGCTACTTCATTTTTTCCTGAAATATTTAATAAATTAATCTTACTTGATTCTATCGTAGTCTTACCTCCAGATAAGATCAGATCAATGGGTAAATCTATGATACGGGCTGATTTCATTTATGAGAGCCTCGAAAGCGCAATAGAAAGTTTTAGGTTAATACCGCCACAACCATGCAGGAATGATTACATTCTTAAATATATTGCTAAAAATTCTTTTAAAGAAAATTCTGAAGGGTGGCAATTAAAGTCAGATGGAAAGATGATGAAGTCTTATCAATCTTCTGATTTAACAGATATTCTTATGTCTCCAGCGTGTCCTGTTTACCTTGTCTATGGTTTAATGAGCCAAATTTTTCCTGCGGAGTTGGTTGAATATACTAAGTACGTCGGAAATTTACCTGACGATAGGGTTGTAGGTGTTCCGGGAACAATGCATCATCTTTTTATTGACGATCCTTTAAAGGTTGTAGAAGAATTAAAAAAAATACTAGGAGTAGTTTAATGAGTGAAGGACCAGAAAAGGCTATTAAGGAGATTACTAAAGGGTTCTCAAAGCACGGATATATATGTAGCAAGCAAATTGCCACTGCAGTTTACCTTGCTTCACAATTAGAAAAACCAATTTTAATAGAAGGCCCTCCTGGTGTTGGAAAAACAGAGCTAGCAAATACAGCAGCTTTACATTTCGAGAAAGAAATAATTAGATTGCAATGCTACGAAGGTCTAGATGAGTCAAAAGCACTTTATGAATGGAGATATGGAAAACAGCTACTTTACACCCAAATTCTAAAAGAACAAATGCAAGAAGTCCTAGAAGGTGCGAAAGGACTCAAAGAGTCTTTAAACCGCCTTATGGATTTCGAAGATATATTCTTTTCAGAGGATTTCCTTGAATCACGACCGCTTTTACAAGCCCTCACGAATGAGGATGGCGCCGTTTTATTGATAGATGAAGTAGATAAGGCAGATGAAGAGTTTGAAGCCTTGTTATTGGAAATTCTTTCAGAATTCCAAATATCTATACCTGAACTTGGGGTTAGAAAAGCCACGGTTAAGCCTTTGGTTATGTTAACAAGTAATAATAGTAGAGAAATAGGCGATGCGTTAAAAAGACGCTGTCTTCACTTGTATATACCATTTCCTGAAGCAAAATTAGAAAGACAAATAATACAAGCCAGGGTCCCAGAAATTAAAAAATCTTTACAGAAACAACTGGTAGATTTTGTTCAGGGCATAAGAGAACTTGATTTAAAGAAGCACCCAGCAATTAGTGAAACTATTGATTGGGCGAAGACGCTCATTTTACTAAACAGCGAGGAATTAGATGCTGAATTAGCCACAAATACTTTGAATGTTTTATTAAAACACCAACAAGATATAGATGTTGTTGCTAAAGAAGTTCCAAGATTAATTTCAGATTCTATGGGGTCACCAAGTGGAAAGAGTCTTAACTGATTTTGTCAAAGCTCTTAGAAACGCTAATGTAAGAGTTTCTCCTGCAGAGACCTTAGATGCAATGGAGGTCATAGACAGAGTGGGTTATGGGAATAAAAAACTCCTTAAGAGAACTTTATCTATAGTTTTACCAAAGACACCAGAAGAAAAAGACAAGTTTAGCTCTTGTTTTGATGATTTCTTTACTGATGAGATTAAAACTCTAAAAGTAATAGATTTGCCCAGTCAAGATCAAGAAGGCAGCGAGAGCAATTCAGACCTTGCCAATACTCTATTGGAAGGATCTCAAGCAGAAATAATGTTAGCTATAGCTGACGCGGGAGAAAAATCAGAAATTAGAGAGATAAAATACTTTACCCAACGGTCTGTTTTTACAAGACGAATTTTAGAACAAATGGGAGTGGGAAAGTTAGAAGATGAAATTATGTTAATGGGACAACAGAATGATGGCGATGTTCCTTCTGATTTAGAGCAACAACTAAGGTCTCATCTAACAGGTTTAAGAGAGCGAGTTTCCGATTTTGTGCAGCAACAATTTTTATTACATGGAGATGTATCAGGTGAACAATTAAGAGAGCAAGTTTTTAAGTCTATGAATATGGCCCAGATTGATAGATCTTATCTGCATGAAGTCCATTCATTAGTTAGAAGAATGGCAAAAAAATTAGCAAATATGCATTCCAGAAGAAGAAAAAATTTCCGAAGGGGCAAGCTTGATATTAGAAAGACACTAAGAGATAACTGGGTAAACCAAGGCATTTTATTTAATTTAAAGTGGTCGTATAAAAAATTAGATCGACCTAAGATTTTAGTAATTTGCGATGTCAGTGGTTCAGTGGGAGCATATGCTCGCTTCATGTTAATGTTTTTATTTAGTCTTACAGAAGTTGTTTCTAAAATAAGAGCATTTGTTTTTTCTTCAAACTTAGGTGAAGTAACACAAGATTTTAAAGATGCGCAATTAGAACCTGCAATAGAAAAAGCTCTGCAAAAACACGGAGGAGGTTCCACAGATTATGGACAAGCACTTTCAGATTTTATTAGCATTTGTTTGGATGATATTGATAAAAAAACAACTGTTGTAATATTAGGTGATGCAAGAAATAACTTTGGCCCAGAAAAAACACATTTAATGAAATTAATTTTTGAACGCGCCAAACAAGTCTACTGGTTAAATCCTGAAGGTAAATACCGTTGGAATACTGGAGATTCAGTTATGACAAATTATTCAGCTTATTGCACTAAGGTCTTTCAATGTGGATCTATAGATCAACTTGAAAGAGTCATAGCAACCCTTTTAAGAACAGCGATTTAACAATCCTTAAAGATTTTAAGTTTCAGTGTTATTATTAAATTAAAAAAGAATATCTATGAATAAATTATATAAAACTCTCCTTTGTATAATGTTTGCTTTATCTTTAAGTGCCATTCAATCTCATAACTTAGAGAAAGCAATAAGTAGCAGTGACAGGTCAGCTACTAATATTACAAGAGATATGTCGAGGCATCCTCATGAAACCCTAACATTCTTTGGAATAGAGTCTAATATGACGGTTGTAGAGCTTTCACCAGGAGGAGGTTGGTATACAGAAATATTAGCAAACTATATACATTACCCCGGAACACTTATAGCTGCTCATTTTAATCCTGAATTAGGTGATTATTATGCAAAATCAAGACAAAAGTTTAATAATAAAATAGATTCAAATCCAATGTATGGGAGAGTTGAGTTAGTTAACTTGGATTCAGAACTTGCTGAATCTAATTCTATTGATGCTGTTATAACTTTTCGTAATCTACATAATTGGCTAGGACCTCAAATGGATTTAATTTTTCTTAACTCTTATAAAGCACTCAAGCCAGGGGGGATCTTTGGTGTGGTTGAGCATAGGGCAAAACCTGGTACTTCCGTTGAAATAATGAAAAAGAGCGGTTATGTAACAGAGGCTTTAGCTATAGAAATTGCTACTAAACATGGATTCCAGTTAGTTTCGAAATCTGAAATCAATGCCAATCCAAATGATACTAAAGATTATAAGAAAGGCGTTTGGACTTTACCGCCTACTTTTAGACTTAAAGAGGAAGACAGGCAAAAATACGCTGCAATAGGGGAAAGTGACAGAATGACTCTACTTTTTACAAAACCTAAACATCAATAATATACAAGATATTATTCTTAGATTTTAATGCCATTACTTTTAGCGAACGGATATCTTTCAATTTTTTTAAACGAACCCAATTAAAAGCATCTACAGAATTCTTTTCTATGATAGGAAGAGTTAACAGGTATATTCTTCTTAGGTTATCGTTTATCTCTTCAGGCTTCCAATAAAGCTTATGAGACATTTCACTATGACCTTTAATTATTAAACCAATAATTTCAGTTAAATCTTTATCTACAGATAAATTAGTAAAATCTTGAATCTGACCATTTAATGTCTGACATAGAAAGATTGATTCAGGTTTACTAAGATGGCTTAAAGCTTCAATTTTATGTGAAATATTCTTTAAAGCATCTTCTTTATTTAATTCAGCATTAATTAATCTCACAATTGTATTTTACTTAAAACCATTTAAGTTGTTAGATGTAATATGATCTTATGAAAATTGAAGATAATAAATATACTGAGCATTCTAAAAGAGTTGCGAAAAGAACTCAGAATGTTGCAAAAAAAACTGAAGAAATTTCTTTAGAAGTTATGTCTATACTACAAAAATGGCTTGATGACGTATTGACGCCGTTTAAGGAAGAAAAAAAAAGCGACCATTTAAAGAAATAATAACTCTCGTTTAGATAATTCAATAGTTTATTTTGTAAGGTAAATTCTATTTTTTAGTTCTTTTTTAAACAAATTATAATTTAATTTACGTAAGCACCTAAGGCACCTACACTATCATTTAATATAAATTAGAAAATTCTAAGAGGACAATTATGAAAAATTTATTTTCAGTAGAAGGAAAAGTTGCATTGGTAACAGGTGGCTCAAGAGGGATAGGAGAAATGATAGCTGCTGGTTATCTTGCAAACGGATCAAAGGTCTATATTAGTTCGAGAAAGGCAGAAACTTGCGATGCAACTGCAGCCAGACTGAGTAGTGAATATGGGGGAGAGTGTATATCGATACCTGCTGATCTCTCAAATCTAGAAGGTATAAATAATTTAGTTTCAGAAATAGCTTTAAAGGAAGATTCCTTAGATATCTTGGTTAATAATGCAGGCGCCTCTTGGGGTGAGCCAATAGAAGAGTATTCGGAAAAAGGTTGGGATAAGGTAATGGATACTAATGTAAAAGGAGTGTTCTTTTTAACCCAAAAATTATTACCTCTACTAAAAGCTTCTGGAAGTGCTGAAGATCCTGCTAGAGTCATCAACATAGGATCTATCGATGGAATTAAAACAGGGCTTTTTGATGCTTTTGCTTACGGTCCTTCAAAAGCAGCATTACATCATTTAACGAGAGTTTTAGCAGCAAGTCTTGTTAGAGACAATATAATTGTTAATGCAATAGCCCCAGGTCCTTTCCCGACTTGGATGTTAAGTACTGGCGTAGGTTCAGGAGGAGATATAGATATTGATTGGAGTATCGTGGGAGATCAAAACCCAAGAGGAAGAGTAGGAACTTTAGAAGACATTTCAGGATTGGCAATCTTTTTAAGTTCGAGGGCGGGTGCTTATACAGTTGGTCAAACTATAACTTGTGATGGAGGTGTTGTAGCAAGTTCATAAGAAAAAATTATTGACTACATAAGATATTGGTAGTCTGGTTTTTTAGCTTTAAGAGGATAGAATAATTTTATAAGGAGAAAATTTAAAATGGTAAAAGGATATTGTGATGAAAGATTTGTAGAAGCTAAGAAAATTTTTGAAGAGAGTATTGCATCAGGTTTTGAACTGGGCTGTGCTATTACATTAGAAATTAAAGGTAAAGTTGTTCTTGATTTGTGGGGCGGTTATGCAAACCTTGATAAAACAGAAGAATGGAAAGAAGACACCATTGTTAATGTGTTCTCAACAACAAAAGGAATGGCTGCAATTTGTTTGCTGCAACTGGTTGAAAAAAGCTTAGTTGATCTAGACGCTCCAGTTTCAAGATATTGGCCAGAATTTGCTGCAGGTGGTAAGGAATCAATACCAGTTAGATATCTAATGTGTCATAAATCAGGCCTGTGTGGTGTTAGAGAGCCTCTTGAGAAAGGATCTTTTACTGATTGGGAATTAATCTGTTCAGAGTTAGCAAAACAAAAACCTTTTTGGGAGCCTGGAACAGCTCATGGATATCATGCTATTACTTACGGCCATCTTGTTGGCGAAGTTGTAAGAAGAGTATCAGGAAAGACGATAGGTCAATATTTTAGTGAAGAAATAGCCAAGCCTTTAAACCTAGATTTTTGGATAGGGTTACCAGAAGATAAATTTAGCAGAATTACGGATATACAGCCGGATAAGCCAGGACTCCTGCAAAAAATATTAATGCCTATTTTATCAATACTCCCAAGGTCTCTAGCACCGGGTTTTCTTAGAATGTTACTAGACTTTATGGATCCAACAACCCCCGCAGGTGCCGCGTTTAATAATCCCAAGATGTCTATGGAAAGTGGCGATATGGAAGCAAATACATCAAAGTGGAGGAAAGCAGAAATACCTGCAGCTAATGGCCATGGAACTGCTCGTTCTTTAGCAAAGATCTATGGAGCTTTAGCAAACGGAGGATCAAGAGATGGCATTCATGTGCTTAATCCAGAAACTATAGAAATGGCCAGACAAACTGAGTCTGATGGTAAAGACTTAGTTTTAGGACAATTGCACACACGTTTTGGTTTAGGTTTTATGCTTGGTACTGAAGATGTAAGCATGGGACCTAATAAAAACGCAATGGGACATGGAGGAGCTGGAGGTTCTTTAGGATTTGCGGATCCCGATAATCAGATATCACTAGGGTTTACAATGAATCAAATGCACCCTGGTATTACAGCGTGGAAGACTGCCACAGATGTTGCTGAATCAGTTTACAAAACACTAAATATTATTGAATGAAGGCAGTATCTTATTCAGAAGGTAAAGTTTTTACTGCTGACATAGAAAGACCAAAAGGAGATGGAGTTTTAGTAAATATTAGCTCGGCTGGAATTTGTGGAAGTGATTTGCATTTACTAAATGCTGGCGTGCATGCTCCTCATGTAGCAGGCCATGAAATAGCAGGTTTAACTTCAAATGGAATACCTGTAGCTATTGAACCAATAATATCTTGCCAATCTTGCGATAGTTGTACGAAGGGAGACTATCACCTGTGTAAAGAAGAATTTTATGGAATGGGAATGAGTATAAATGGTGGTATGACTGAACAGATAATCGTTCCTGAGCATTGCTTAGTGCCTTTAGATAAAAAGATATTTCTAAAAGATGCATGTTTAATAGAACCACTTGCAGTGGCTTTGCATGGATTTATAAGAACTAACACTAAATCAGATCATAGAGTTGCGGTTATAGGTAGCGGCACCATAGGCCTTGCTGCTGTAGCTGCAGCTAAGTTTATAGGTTGTAAAGTTGATTTACATGCACGTTATGATCATCAAAAAGAAGCTGGTGAAAAATTAGGCGCAGGTTCTTTAGAAGGTCTTTACGACCGAGTTTTTGACTGTGTAGGAACTAAAGAGACGCTTAATCTTAGCGTGCGTACAGCAAAACCTGGATCTTGGGTAGTTCTATTAGGAATACCCATGGAAGGCATAGTGCTTCCAGGTATGAAAACAATAATGAATGAGATTAAACTTTTCCCTTCAATTATGTATGGAGCTTCTTCTGGAATTAAAGACTTTGAGCAAGCCGCAAAATTATTAGCTTTGAACCCTGATATAGGTAAGACAATGATAACCCACAGATTCTCTTTGGAAGATTCAAAAGAAGCATTTAGAGTTGCTCAAGATAAAAGTTCTAAAAGCATAAAAGTAGTATTTGACCCAAAAGCATAATTTTAAAAATTTAAATGGTAATAGAAATTAAACTACTTTTCTGCAATACAAAAGGTGTTAGATGTTTGGAGCAGTAATTAATAAATACGGCGATACCTCTGTATTAGAATACAACGACTTGTTAGAAGAACCTAAACCAAAGGCTAATCAAGTGCTAGTAGAAATACGTGCATCCTCTATAAATCCAATAGATTTAATGAAACGACAAGGTTATGGTAAAGCAATTTTTGAGAAGCAAAGATCAGCTTCTTTCCCATGGATACTTGGATCTGATTTTGCAGGTATTGTTAAGGAAGTAGGAACTAAGGTTTCTAAATTTTCTAAGGGAGATGAAGTCTGGGGTTGCACTTCTCATGCGAATCATGGTTGTTACGCACAGTATGGTGTTTTTGATTTGAATGAAATAGACTTTAAACCTACTAATATTTCCTTTAATGAAGCTGCCTCTCTTCCTTATGTAGCATTAACAACTTGGGCTACTTTAATAAGATGGGCTTCACTAAGACCACAAGATATAAAAAATAAAAAAGTATTAGTACAGGCAGGTGCTGGCGGAGTTGGAACTTTTGCTATTCAACTTTTTAAATCATGGAATTGCGAGATTGCCACTACATGTAGTAATCATAATTATGATTTGGTAAAGAGTTTAGGAGCAAAGACTGTAATTGATTATTCCAATGAAGATTTTTCAAATATGCTTAAAGATTATGACATTGTATTGGATTGCGTTGGTGATCTCGGTGGAGAAAGTTTCATGAAAAAGTGTATTCAGGTTCTTAAACAGGAAAATACATCTCATTACATAACTCTTAATCACCCTTTTGTTAGAACCCTTGATGATAAAGGAGTTTTATTAGGTTTGCCCCATGCACTTTATTTAAGACAGAAATTAAAAAGGGAACAAAGACCTATAAATATTCATTGGTCATTATTTCGGCCCAGTTTATCTGGTTTGCAAGAACTTAATAAGCTTGTTTCAGAAGAAGTAGTAAAGCCTGTGGTTGATTCAATTTTTGGACTTAAAGAAATAGTCTTGGCGCATGATAAGGCAAGTACAGGTCATGCAAGTGGAAAAGTAGTAATACAAAATATTAATGACTAATTTAAGTGTTAATGTTAATAAAATTGCTTGGTTAAGAAATGCCAGAGAGGGCAGCAGGCCAAATTTAGTAGAGCTTTCTAAAATAATAATAGACGCTGGTGCAAATGGGATAACAGTTCATCCTAGACCTGATATTAGACATATAAGACCTAACGATGTTAGTGATTTAAGGACTTTAACTAAAACAAATGCTCTAGAATTAAATATTGAAGGTAATCCATTTTCTAAACCTTCTAGTATTTACCCAGGTTTTATGCAGCTTATAAAAGAATTAAGACCAGAACAATGTACTTTTGTTCCAGATAACGATCATCAGTTAACTTCAGACCATGGTTGGAATTTATTTAATGAAAACAATAACTTAAAAGAATGTATTAATGAGGCTAATAAACTAGGAATAAGAGTAAGCCTATTTATGGATCCTGATAAAAGTCAGATAGAGAAGGCAAAGGATATAGGTGCGGACAGAATAGAGCTTTATACAGGTCCTTATGCTGATACGTTTTTTGATAAAAATAAACGAATTAATAATTTATCAGCCTATTCTGACGCTTCGCTGTTCGCAAAATCAATAGACTTAGGAGTAAATGCGGGCCATGATTTAGACCAGATAAATTTAAAAGAATTTTTATTAAATGTAGAGGTTGATGAAGTCTCAATAGGGCAGGCTCTTATATCTGATTCCTTAAGAGATGGTCTAGAGGCAACAGTTAATAAATATTTATTAATATGCAACGACAAGCTTTAGATTTTCTTATTTGGTGACAGAAAGAATCAAAGGCTGGTTGAATTTTATGTAGGCGACTATAATAAGTATAATAAGTCTATAACGATACTAGACAACTATGACGATACTAGACGAATTAGACGAACAAGTTAAAGCAAACCCTATTTTGCTTTACATGAAGGGTTCACCTGAAGCACCCCAGTGCGGTTTCTCTTCTAAAGCTTCACAAATATTAATTGCTTGTGGAAAACCTTTTTCCTTCGTAGACATTCTTTCGAACCCACAAATAAGAGCTAATCTACCTGAATATTCTGACTGGCCTACTTTTCCTCAGCTCTTTGTGAATGGAGAGTTGGTAGGAGGAAGCGATATCTTATCGGAACTACACGAAAGCGGAGAACTCCAAAAAATAATTGACGAAGTTGATATAAAAGATTAAAAATCTTTATTGAACTTGCCTTATCCTTGTACAACTGTTAAGAATAGGCTCCTAAATCTTTTTTAGAGGTAAATATGCATAAAGTTATACCACCATTTGAACTTGATGAACTAGCAATCAAGAAAGCAATAGCATTTGGATCAGTAGTAGCAATATCAGCAATGGAGAGCGGTCAATTAATTGCTGATGATACTGAAGCAGATAATGTCGAAGAAATTGTTGTTACCGCTACAAAAAGAGAATCAAAAATAGAAGATCTTCCTATGAGCGTGCAGGCTATAACAGGATCTCGTTTAGACAATGCAGGTGTTAACGATTTTATGGACTACGCTGAGCTGATACCTTCTCTTTCTTATATTCAATATGGACCCGGCAGGTCTGCCTTTTATATTAGAGGTACTTCTGACGGCAACTTTGGTAATTTAGCAGGACCCAATACAACAGTTGCAATGTATCTTGATGAGTCTCCAATTAATACAGTTGGGCTGAATCCTGATTTACATATCTATGACATGGAAAGAATTGAAGTTCTTAATGGCCCTCAAGGTACTTTGTATGGATCCAGCGCTCAAGGTGGAACCGTTAAACTGATAACCAACAAGCCTCAAAGAGAAGAATTTGAAGCAGGGTTCGAGGTAGATGCATCTGGAGGAAAAGAGGCAGCTAATAGTGATAGTTTTGAAGGTTTTATAAACATTCCTCTATCAGATAGTCTTGCTGCAAGAGTTTCAGCTTACAGTGTTAATGAAGGCGGTTTTATTGACTTAGTTGGCGGCACTAAAACCTTTTCAGCTAGCAACTATTCTGTTCCTCTGTTAGGTGAATCAAATCATAATGAAAGCACAGTTGAGGGTTATAGAGCCTCTTTTAAAGCATGGATTAATGATAATCTCACTGCAACGCTTACGCATATAAATCAGGAGTCTAAAACTATCGGGAGTTGGGACCATCAACCTGATACTTTGGGTGACTTAAAAAGCAGTAAAGTTATTGGAGAGTTTACGGACGACGAATGGAATCAAACAAGTCTAACGCTGGAAGGTAGCTTTAATGATACTTCTTTTACTTATGCTGGTACTTTCTTCGATAGAGATGTTAGATATTTGTGGGACTATAATGACTACGTTGAATATTATAATTTAGATAGTCCTGCTACAAATGGATTTGGTTATAACAGCTACTACACGTGTGATTACTATTCGTATTATTACTATGGGACTTTTGAGGGCGCCTGTAATGATCCAACTATGTGGGCAGATTATTCTCTAGATATGGAGAGGGAAACTCACGAGCTAAGGTTTAACGGAGGAGAAGAAGGCGATAGATTGCAATGGTTGATAGGAGTCTTTTACGATAAATTAGAAAATCCTTATAAATACACTTATAAATGGCCTGGAATGCAAAGTTACTATTCTGATGGTACATGGAATGGAACAGGAATTGCAGGAAGAGAGGGCATATGGTGGGAAGCTGATAACTTAAGGGAAGACGAAACAAAAGCTATTTATGGAGAGATGACTTACGCTCTAACCGATAAAACTGCTATAACTGTTGGATTAAGATCTTTCGATTCTGAGCTTCATTTTGATGCCCAAGATGGATATTTTGGTGGTTTTGGAACAGCTTTCTATGGACACGAAGCTGATAGAATAGAAAAGGATAGCGGAATTTCACCAAAAGTTGCTTTAGCTCATCACTTAGATAACGGCGGTTTGTTATATTTAAACTATTCACAAGGTTACAGACCTGCAGGCACGAATAGAACAAACAAAAATAGTGACGCGGCACCTTTATACTATGATTCAGATGAATTAAATAATTATGAAATTGGTTATAAATACACCAATGCAGATGGAACACTTAGATTTAATAGTGCTTATTACCTTATGAATTGGGAAGATATGCAAACAGCGGTCTATGATAGAAATTTAGCTACAATCCAGTTCAATACAAATATAGGTGATGCTGTAATCCAGGGCATAGAAACAGATCTAACTCTTTTAACTGAAAACGGTTTTACAATTATTGCCGGTGCTACTTTTACAAATCCTGAATTAGACGATAATTTTATTCTTAGTGGAGTTATACAAGCAACTCCAGGAACTCAATTAGCCAATGTATCTAAACATAAACTTTCCTTAGCTATTAATAAAGAATTCCAGATTGCAAGTGGAAGAGAAGGCTATTGGGATCTTAGCCTTTCAAGAACAGGTAAAAGAAAATCGTCCTTAACGAATCCTATAGATCAGGGTGCTTATACTTTAGGAAATTTTTCCGTTGCTTTAGAAGGTGATAAATGGGCTGGTGTTCTTTATGTAGATAATTTTTTTGACACAAGAGCAGTTATTTGGGAATACTCTGGATATAGACCTGAAACTAAATTTACTAACAGACCTCGTGAGGTGGGGTTAAGATTAAAGTATAAATTTTAAGATCTTTTTTTAATTAGATTATTTAGTTCCCTTATATAGCTTGGCCTTGTTCTACAGCAGCCACCGATAATGGTTGCTCCTAAATCAATCCATTTCTCTACTTCATTTGCATAGTCTGATTCATTTATCTGCATACGCGAATCTCTTTGATCATCTTCAGCTTGGTTATTAATATTAAAATTTTCAGAAAAGGCAATTATATTTTCAGCATTTGCGTAACCACCGATAGGTTTTTTCGTTAAGTCAGATAAGGTTTTGATTGCTTCTGCTGCTAAATTAGCTCCGCAGCAATTTATAAGAAAAGCATCAGCTTTGAGTTCTTGTAAATCTAAGAAAGCTGATTTTATATTTTCTCCACTAGGTAAGGTGTTCCTTCTATTGCCTTGCAAGGTCCAACTCACCCAAATTTTAGCATTAGACTGTTGGATCGAGCTGAGAGCACATTTTGCTTCTAAAGAACTAGACATAGTTTCACAAATAATTATATCCACTTCATTTTCTAGAACACTTGCTAATTCAGAATAATATTCAACCATTTCGCTTTCTGGAAGAATTAAATCAGCCCTATAGCTAGTCTCCAGAGGAGCTAAGGATCCAGCTAACAAAGTATTCTTACCAGATTCTTTTATTGCTTCTTTGGCTATGTCCACCGCCTTGAGGATTAAATCTTCCAGTTGGTCTGAAATATTATTTCTAGCCAATATGGGCTGAGTTACAGCATAGTTATTTATTGTTATGTAGTTCGATCCAGCTTCTATGTAATCTAAATGAATTTTCCTTATTACTTCAGGGGCTTTAGTAATTGCTAAAGCAGACCAGATATCATCTACGTGAGAAGGTACTTCAATACCCCTGAAGCGTAATTCACTGCCCATGCCTCCATCACCCAAGATTATTTCATTCATAATGCTTCCAATAAGTAGTCTAATACAAGATTAGGGTTTTCTACCATTAATGAATGACCCGAGCCTTTAATTTCTTTTACCAACACAGATTTAAAATTTTCTATTAAATCTTTTGCTTTGTGCTTTGGCGTTAAGTAGTCATTTTCTCCCAGGATTAATAAAGTCTTTGCATTAACTTCTTTAGCTCGATCTAAACCACTAACAAAGTTAGAACAGGCAAGAAGGTCTTTAAAAATAACATTTTTACTTGAACGTTGCATTAATCGTCTTGTTCCTTCAGTCATCCACATACCAGGATTTTTATTATTACCTATCCTCGCATCTTCACTGAAGCTCATGAAGGTTAAGATATCAATTGCGCCTGGGTCATTATTCTTAGCTAGATTTAAAAGTGCTTCTGAAACTGCCATTGGAAAGGCTGTCCCAATCATAACTAGATTATTAACGCGATTTGGTTGTGCAGCCGCAGTTTCTAGTGCTATTAAGGAGCCCATGCTGTGTCCAACGATAGAAAATTTATCTACATTACGTGAATCCAGGTAATTTAATAAGCGAGCAGATAATAACTCAATAGAATCTAAAAGAGGTCCTTTGCTTTTGCCATGTCCTGGAAGATCAATAGATAAAACATCTCTTCCATGCCGCAAAAAATATCTAGCAAACAGAGTCCAGACCGTATGATCCATACCAGTTCCGTGTACAAATACTATTGGATTTTTCTCTCCTTGTAGCCCTTGAGAGCCTGAAAAAACATGCATAATTTAAATGCTTTTAATGGCTGCTTTTAACCCAATTTCTAGATCTTCTTTTAAGTCTTCAACATCTTCCAGCCCTACAGATAGCCTTACAGTTCCTTCAGAGATTCCGGCTTTCTCTAGAGCTAAAGCGTCCATTCGATGGTGGGTTGTACTAGAAGGGTGAATAACCAGCGATTTAGAATCACCAACATTGGCTAAATGTGAAAAAATATTAAGATTTTCTATAAAAGCTTGCCCTGCTTTTTTACCACCTTTTAATTCAAACGTAAAAACTGCTCCACACCCATTTGGTAGAATTTTCTGAGCAAGTTTATAATCTGGGTGACTTTCAAGTTCTGGGTAGCTAACACTAACCACAGCATCGTGTTTATTTAAAAAGCTAACTATTTCTCTAGTTGTTTGTATATGCCTATCCATTCTTAATCCAAGGGTTTCAATGCCTTGCAGTATTAAAAAGGCTGTATGTGGGCTCATACAAGCTCCAAAATCTCTAGCCCCTTCTTTTCTAGCTCTGTTTATGAAGGCAGCAGGTCCAAATTCTTCTGTAAAGATCATGTCATGGAAACCCCTATAAGGTTTGGACAGTTGAGGAAAATTATTATTTTGATCCCATATAAAATTTCCACTATCAACAAGCAAGCCTCCGATAACTACTCCATGCCCTGATAGGAATTTTGTTGCCGAATGAAATACAAGATCGGCACCATGTTCGATTGGTTTCATTAGATGGGGAGTCGTAAAAGTTGAGTCAACCAAGAGAGGAATTTGGTTCTCATGGGCTAGGTTCGAAATTTGTTTAATGTCCATAACATCCAATCCTGGATTTCCTAGTGTTTCCCCAAAAATGAGTCTAGTGTTGCTTTTAATATTTTCTTTTACAGCATCTAAATCTCTGAAATCAACAAAAGCAGTTTCTATGCCAAACCTAGGTAGAGTGTATTCAAGTAGATTATGACTACCTCCATAAAGGCAATTTGATGCAACTATGTGTTGACCGGAATCTACTATGGTAGCAATTGCTAGATGCAAAGCTGCCTGACCGCTAGAGGTTGCTATAGAGCCAACAGCACCTTCAAGAGCAGATATTCTTTCTTCCAAGACTGCGTTAGTAGGGTTTGTAATTCTTGAATAAACGTGGCCTGTACGCTCAACATTAAATATACCCGCAGCTGTTTCAGTGTCTTTAAAAACAAAAGAAGAAGTTTGATAGATCGGAGTTGCGCGAGCTCCGTGTTCCTTATCAGGTCTTTGACCTGCATGAAGGGATAGGGTATCTGGTTTTAGGTCTCGAGGTTTTTTCATGATTATTATTGATTTAAATTTTTAAATATAGCCAAAGCCATTAAAGGGTAAATAAATATTAAAGGCAAAGAGGTTATTAAAATCAAGTCAGTTGCAACGGAATGGTCTGAGTAGATAACTAGTGCAGCAGGCAGTATCCCTAAAACAATAGCCCAAAATAACCTTAATTCTTTGTCGGGATCTTTTTGTTCTGCAGAGTTCCTCTGCACATGATAAGCAATTACAAAGGACATTGAGTCATAAGAAGTTGTTACGAATATTATGGTTATACTGCAAAATAGAATAAGCATGATCTTGTCGAAAGGCATGTTGTGCACTATGTTTATAGCTGTATTTGCATGACCTGCTTCTTTTAAGGATTCCATGACGGCAAAAGTTCCTGCTTGTTCAAGACTCATTGAGTAGCCTCCTAAGATCATATAGAACATCCAAGTACCCAGGGAACCAAATATGAGCATTCCAAGAATTAGTTCTCTAAGTGTCCTGCCTTTTGAAATTCTTGCAATAAACAAAGCTACTAGAGGTCCAAAGGCAACCCACCAAGCCCAATAAAATATTGTCCATGCATCTGCAAAATCTGATTGTTCTAGAATCCCCAAGGTGCTCATGTCCCAAAAATATTTCACGGTATAAATAAGACCCTCAAGTGAATTTTTTATTATTTCTAAAGTAGGACCTATAAAAAGAACAATAATTAAAAAAAGTATGGCAAGAAATAAATTTAAATCACTCAATCTTTTAATGCCTTTCGTTAATCCAGAATAGACGCTAAAACCAAACAATCCTACACATAAAGCTAGTACTTGTAGATCTAATAAAAGATTATTCTCTATGCTGAAAATGTCAGAAAAACCAGAACTTAACATAGGTATGTATGACCCAATAGTTCCTCCTGCTGCTCCTACAGTAGCAATTACAAATATCAGATCAATAAATCTGCCACCTAAGGATTCTTCCACGTTTTTAAAACCTAAACCTCTAAGGCTGGAACTGAGTCTGAGTGTATTTAATTTATATTTATAGAAAGCTATAGAAAGAGCAACCGCTGGTATGCCATATATTGCCCAAGCGCTTATCCCCCAATGGAATAATCCATAAGCTGTAGCTAATGCAAAAGATTCTTTAGAACCTGGTTCAATACCAAATGGGGGTATATCAACATAATAAGCCCATTCAACCCCCGACCAATAAACTAAGCCTCCACCTATACCTGAACAAAAAAGCATTCCTATCCAGCTAAAATAAGAAAATTCAGCAGTCTGATCTGCTCCACCTAACCTGTATTGTCCATACTTAGAAAAGCAAATATACAATAAGAAGAAAAATGAAAAGATAGTTAGGATTAGATAGACGGGTCCAAATATAGCAACTATGTTGTCGTAGGATATGCCTATTATAGTCTTGGCAGTCTCGGCATCGTATAAGATAAAAAAAGCAATACTAACTACAACCGTTAAGCTGGTAATGAAGGTTATGTAGTCTACATTTTTGACACTAAAAACTTTTAATATCCTCTCCATTTGATGAAGCATAACCTTCACTAAGCTAGAATGTAAGTGTGTCTAGCGAAAAAGAACAAGATGTCTCAATTCAGACTGCTTTTAATAATGCTGTAAATCTTTTAGAAAAAGGAAATATAGAGCTTGCAGAAAAACAGTTAGCAGAGATATTAGGGCGTTATCCTGAAGAGCCAAATGCTTTACGCTTAAGCGGTATTTCAGCCTTGCAACAAGGCAAACCTGAAGTTGCGTTAATACCATTGCAAAAAGCTATAAAGGCAGCACCTGATTTTGCTAAAGCACACCAAGACCTTTCTAATGCATGGAGTCAACTTGGAGAACTTCACAAGGCAGAAATTTGTTTAAAGAGATCATTAGAACTTGATAGTAAAAATTTTTCAGGATGGAAGGACTTAGGAGATATTTTGGCTGATCAAGGCAAAAATGATGAATCAGATAAAGCATATAGAAATGCTTTAGAAAGTAATAAGAAATATAAAGAACTGCAGGATGCAATGATGTTAGTTCAAAAGGGCCAGTTGGGCGAAGCTGAGAAAATCTATAGACAGTTGTTGGCTGAAGATTCTAAAAATGTAGATGCGTTACGTTTGCTGGCTTTATTAGCTTCTAGGAGTGGAGCCTTAGATCAAGGTATTACTATGCTTAGGAAGTGTACTGATATTGCCCCAGATTATGCCTTAGCTTGGGAAAACTTGGCTAAGCTGTATAGACAGAAAGATGACCCCGAGAGTATAAAAATGGCATCTTCTTGTTTTAAAAAAGCAACAGAATTAAGACCTGATTGGGCGGAAGGTTGGGCAGGACTTGGAACAATGCAAACTAGAAGTTCTCAACATGAAGAGGGAATATCTTCGTATAAGAAGTCTATTGAACTAAAGAATAATCAACCTAGAGTGCATCTTAGTTTGGGTCATATATATAAAACAACAGGCGAGTCAAAAGAATCCATTAGTTCTTATAAAAAAGCTATTAACCTTGATCCTGGATTTGGTGAGGCTTATTGGAGTCTTGCAAATCTCAAAACTTATAAATTTTCTAATTCAGAAAAAAAAGAAATGCAAGACCAGATTAATAGAAAAGATCTTAATGAAAGGGAACGAGTGCATTTCCTTTTTGCAATGGGAAAGGCTTTAGAAGATGCGAAAGATTTTAAAGAATCATTTAATTATTACCACAGAGGCAATGAATTAAATCGAGGAAGAAGTACCTATGATCCTAAGGCTATAGAGGCTCTTACATCAAGATTAATTAATTTTTTTGATCGAGAACTATTTATGAATAAAAGGGGTTGTGGTTATGATTTAAAAGACCCTATTTTTATAGTAGGTCTGCCAAGATCAGGTTCTACTCTTGTAGAACAAATCTTGTCTAGCCATTCTTGCGTAGAAGGAACAATGGAATTACCCAACATGATGAACATAGCTAGAAAAATGGGTAATAGCACCAAAGACCAAACGGCCTATCCAGAAGTTTTATCTGAAATGCCTAAAAAAGATCTTTCGTTTTTAGGTAAATCTTATATAGAAGATACTAAATTCTTAAGATCAGGATTGCCTTATTTTATAGACAAAATGCCTAATAATTTTAGCCATGTTGGATTGATAAAACTAATACTGCCAAACGCTAAAATAATTGATGCAAGAAGAAACCCGCTAGATACATGCTTTAGTTGTTTTAAGCAGCTCTTCGCAAGAGGACAGGTTTTTACT
Source organism: Gammaproteobacteria bacterium (assembly GCA_015660645.1). Taxonomy (GTDB): domain Bacteria; phylum Pseudomonadota; class Gammaproteobacteria; order Magnimaribacterales; family Magnimaribacteraceae; genus CAJJAM01. The sequence goes on along the minus strand of DQKS01000020.1, from coordinate 1,522 downwards.
TACGACCTTTCCGAAGTAGCTAGGTATTACATTAATTATGTAAAGCTAATGGATCATTGGGACAAAACTCTCCCTGATTTTGTTTATAGGATTAATTACGAACAATTAATTTCTAATCAAGAAGAGGAAACTAAAAATCTACTTAATTTTTGCCAACTAGATTTTGAAGCGAAAACTCTACAATTTTATAAAACCAAACGCGCTGTAAAAACTGCTAGTTCCGAGCAAGTTAGACAGCCAATCTATCAAAAGGGGCTTGATCATTGGAAAAATTACGAAGAAGACCTATCTGAACTAAAAAGAGTCTTAGAGCCTTTAAAAGAACGTTTTAACATCCCCGACTAGTCTTTTGACCCTTACCGTATACAATAGCCGCTCATTTTTTTAAGAATATGAAAAAAACGTTTAATAAAATAGTACTAGCTTATTCAGGGGGATTAGATACCTCCGTGATACTTCATTGGCTGAAAGAAACTTACCAGGCTGAAGTTATTGTTTTTACTGCTGACATAGGCCAGGAACATGATCCACTCCTTGTAGAAGAAAGAGCTAATTCAATAGGTGCTTGTAAGGTTATTATCGAAGACTTAAAAGAAGAGTTCGTAAGTAACTATGTTTTTCCAATGTTTAGAGCAAATACCGTCTATGAAGGTGAGTATTTATTGGGTACTTCTATTGCTAGACCTTTAATTAGTAAAAGGCTAGTAGAAATTGCAGAACAAGAAGGCGCCGATGCTATTGCGCACGGAGCAACTGGCAAGGGTAACGACCAAATTAGATTTGAAATAGGCTCTTATTCTCTTAATCCATCAATTGAAGTTATAGCGCCGTGGCGAATCTGGAATTATGTTTCAAGAGCAGACCTTATTAATTACTGTAAAGAATATCATATAGAAATTGATGCCAGTCCTGATGACCCTCTGTATTCAACGGACGAAAACCTTCTCCATACCTCGTACGAGGGTGGTGTTTTAGAAGACCCTTCCATTGTAGCACCTGAGTCTGTTTGGCAAAGAACAGAAAATATCTTAGATACTCCTGATATACCAACAGAAGTTAAGATAGATTTTAAAGATGGCGATCCTGTTGCTATAGACGGGAAAGCCTTAAAGGCTTCAGAGATTTTGTCAAAATTGAATAATCTAGCTGGCAAGAACGGTATAGGAAGATTAGATATAGTAGAGAATAGATTCACTGGGATGAAATCTAGAGGTTGTTATGAAACACCTGGAGGCGCGGTGCTTTTAAAAGCTCACAGAGCTATTGAATCAATTACTCTGGATGGCCATACGGCGCATTTAAGAGATGAATTAATGCCTAAATATGCAAAGCTTATCTATGACGGGTTTTGGTGGAGCCCCGAGCGTGAAGCGTTGCAGGCCTTTATAGATAAAACGCAAGAAAAGGTTACTGGATCGGTAACTTTAACTCTCCTAAAGGGGAATATTAATATTAAGTCTAGGTTGTCAGAATTTAGTTTGTATGATCCTAAGGTTGTTACTTTTGAAGACGATGAAAACAC
>DQKS01000010.1 GCA_015660645.1 Gammaproteobacteria bacterium | reverse complement strand
TTCTAGATAAAACAATAAAAATCCAGACAATATTAAAAAAAACATAATTGCACTTAAAGATATGCCTGAAATTTTTCTTCTCTCTGGCTTCCATCCTTCTGGCATATGAGAAACGATTAAAACCCCTAAACTTATCAAAGCCGGAATTACTAAAGACCCATGAAAAACTAGAACCTGTGTCTGGGTTAGACGACCAAAACTAAAGTCATCTAGTGCAAACCATAAAATTCCTGTTACCCACAAAAGAAGTAAAGAAATAGTAAAAAATTTTAATTGCCAGCCAGGCATTTCTATCTTGTTGGACTTTTCTAACTCATATTCTTCTCTTAACTCTTCATAAAGGCGCTTTGCTTTGCTTTCTGCTTCAAGAACATTCTTCTCGTTACGAGGCTCATAAGAAACACCTATCTTTCTGCAAGTTCTTTTATTAGTGTCCAGCGTTATATCAACGAACCATTCAGGCCCATCAGGCTCTCTCAAGCCTATTTTTAATCCCGTTTCTATCTTTCTAGTTTTATATAGTTTTGGCATGCAAAAAATTGGTATAAAAATGTCTCAATATGTCTCAAAAAATTATCTATTTACCTTTAAAATTACTTCTTTTTCATTATAATGCGCTAGTCTTTACACTAAGCACCCTTATTTTAACAAAATTTCTATGAATAAACTAAAAATAGCTATTATTTCTACTTTACTAACTCTGCCTCTTATCTCTTACACAGAGGACGAAGATGTCCAAGAAGAGTTAATTGTTATAGCTTCAAGAATACCAACAGTTGCCTCTGATGTAATTGGTTCTGTGGATTCAATAAGCTCAGAGGATATTAGTGCTCAAATGATTGATGGACTGGAACAGTTGGTTAGATTTATACCTGGTATTTCTGCACATAAAGAAAGCCAATACGGAAGATCTCTAACAAAAGGTCTTCATATACGAGGCATTCATGGAGGTGAAATTTATTTAATTGATGGGGTGAGAATTTCTGATTCTTATATAGGTTATGGACGCGATATTGTAGATACAGAGTTGCTAAAGAAAGTTGAAATTACAAAAGGTCCATCCTCTGTCGAATATGGTTCAGACGCCCTGGCCGGGACAGTAGCTTACTACACCAAAACCCCTTCGGACCTTGCAGATTTAGACGAAAAATATCTGTCCGTAAATACTTCTTTTGATAGTTCAAACCACCAACAAAAGATTAATCTTTTAGCTGCATATGTTGGAGATAAGACAGAAGGTCTTATTCAGGTTGTTGACAGAAGCCTAGAAGAAACAGAACTTCATCAAGACTTCGCATTAAAAGCAAACCCATTGGAAGGAGATCAAAAAAGCTTATTGGCTAAATTAATTGTGACGCCTTCTAGCAACAGTAAAATAACTTTGGTGGCAGATTTTCAAAAATGGGAAAGCAAATGGTCAATCAATTCTGATTACGGTTTTATATACTTTCCATCTCCTAGAGCAATTACCTCTTCTGCGGGTGATGATGAAGGTTCAAGAGAAAGACTGAACTTAGAATTTGATTGGTCTAATACCAACACCCTTTACGACGAATCTAGTTTAAAAATTTATTCCCAAGAAACTGAGCAAAGCCAAATAACTATACAAAATCAAGTTTCCTTCTTTGGGGGGATGCAAGCAGCACCAACCCCCACTATGAGAATAAGAGATTTTGATTTTAACCAAACTGTAAAAGGGTTTACTTTTCAAGCATTTAAAACTCAAGAAATTCATCAGATGGTCTATGGATTAGATGTTGAAACAACCGAAACTGATCGACCTAGAATGTTAACTGAAATTAATCTCTTAACACAAGTACCTGCCTATACAGTAGATGGAGAGACTTATCCCAACAAGACTTTTCCTGACACTGAAACTAAAAGAAAGGCAGTCTTTTTTAATGACAGAATTAGTTTATCTGATACTGGAGTTTTAAACCTTGGATTTAGATACGACGATTACGAACTAAACCCTAAACCAGACATGTTGCTTCAAAACGCTAATATTCTGAATTATCAAATAAAAACGACGGAGGATAATGCCCTTTCACTGAAAATAGGATATTTGAATGATATAAGAGAAGGTCTAACGGCATTTGCTCAATATGCTGAAGGCTTTAAAGCACCTAACTATGAACACTCTAATACAGTTTTTACAAACTATCTTTTTCAGTACACAGTACAACCTAACCCCAATCTAGAAGCCGAAGAAAGTAAAAGTTATGAATTTGGGCTAAGAGGGATTAGAGATTTTGATTCTTGGGAGCTTGCTCTGTACAACAATAAAGTTGATGGTTTTATTCATTATGCCGTAGTTGGATTCTCGCAAGGCTTGGGGGTATACCAATACCAAAATACTGAAAATGCAGATATCAAAGGACTTGAGTTCAATTATGACAGGGTGTTAAAAGAAGGACTGGCTCTAAAAGTTGCTTTGGCTTTAAGCTCAGGTGATGAAACTAGCGCTACGGGAGAAACTAGCCCCATGATTGAAATAGACCCTAAAGAATTAATAGTTGGTCTCAAATGGAATTCTCTAGACGAGAGATGGGGTTTGCAAGGATTGCTAACTTTAGTAGGTAAAAGTAAAAGTAATCTTGAGCCTGTTTGCCTAAATAACTCTTGTGACCCTAGGTTTGCCTCTGCTGGGTATGGATTATTTGATGTTTTTGCATCCTATAACCCGAAAGATAAAATAGAATTTAGGTTAGCTTTTGAGAATATAACAGATAAGAAATATCACAGATGGGCATCTGTGGCTCAGCTGCCTGAAAATGATAAAGAATTAGACTTATATGGGCAAAACGGTAGAGCAATATCCGCTTCATTTAAATACGTTTTTTAATTCAGCCTTAGGATCAAAATTAAGCCCCTTGCATGAAACATAGTTCAGCACATGAAGACCAGAATATACACTTAGCTAAAGAGTCAAGTAATCCAATTATCAGAATATTATGGGTTGTGTTGGGCTCTTTCTTTGTTGTAATAGGCGGGATTGGTGTGGTTGTCCCAGGACTGCCTACAACTCTCTTTTTAATTCTTGCTGCAGCTTGTTATATTAGATCTTCTCAGAGACTTTATGATTGGTTAATCAATAATAAAACTTTTGGACCGTACCTGAGAGATTATAGAGAAGGCAAAGGCATTCCAAAAAAAGCAAAGGTACTTGCTGTCAGCATGATTATTATCTTTGTTAGTTATGCCGTTTTTTTTGGCATTGAGAGCCTAAACTTAAAAATAGCTGCCGGTATTCTGGGCATAGCAGGTCTTCTTTATGTGCTTTTTAAGGTACCTGTTTCTAAAACTTAATCAATATTTAATCTAGTAACTTCTTCTGGTTTCAAAACCTAAAGAATCAATACTTTTTCAATTTCTTCTATTTGACCAGCAGTTAGTCTGCCTTTTTGCTCTGAATCTAAGCACTCTTGTAGTTCATTTCTATTTTTAACACCCAAAATAACCGAAGAAACTTTTGCAACACTCAATGCATATCGATGAGCCAGGCTAGCAGCCGACTCGCTCCATTGATTAGCAAGTTCTCTAAAAGGAGCGGCTCTTTCATAATCATCAAAGTCAAGTTGGTCGTAGCCCGACGCATGGGGCTCTCTATCCATTTTGGCCGTTAATGCTCCCGCCTGAACTGCCCTTATACCCAGAATAGGTATCTCATTTTTTCTGCTCTCTTCTAAAATTAACCTAGGATCGTATTCTTTATCAACATACCCAATTGCACCGGCTGAATTTAAAGGATTAACTACACATTGAATGGCTTCGGGTTTAGTTTCGTGATTTATAGCTTGCCTTAGAGCTGCTTGCTGACCCAGCCCTCCGATGCCCCAATGCCCTATCTTTCCTTCTGCTTTTAATCTTTCAAAAGCCGGTATAACTGCATTGTGATATGAGGTTAGACTGGTAGAGGTTCGGTTTCTTGTTTCATTATTAGAAAAAAGATTAAAATCGTCTTCTATAAGCTGGGAATGTAGGAGAAAAAGGTCAACCCTTTGAAGATTCATACTATCAAGACTTCTAGTTAAAGACCGGTTCAGATAATCATAAACCTGTTCATCCGGTAAAGTTCCTAGACGGCACTTTGTAGTTACATTTATTCCCTCTATTGGCCTGCCTTTTAAGGCTTCTCCTAAAACTCTTTCTGCCTCGCCTTTTCCATACATGGGAGCAACGTCTAAATGACTTATACCGTTGTCCAAAGCTAATTTTACTGTCGCAACAGCCTCTTCTCTTGTTGTCTCTCCCCAAACTTGTCCTAACCCGCCTCCGCCTAATGTGAGGGCACTTATTTCACCAAACGGCTTAAAATTTCTTTTTTCCATAATTAAACTAAACTTGAGATTTTTTTAACCACATCATCTGAAGAATAATGCCTACAAGGTAAATAACCAGAAATGCTAAGTGAAAATTAATTAAGAGCGGATCTTCAAATGAGTCAATAAAAGGATCTCCAACTGGCAAGCGCCTAAGGAAATCTGTTATTGCAGGAATCATATGAAACAGCAGTGTGCTCGTATAGCCAAGTGCCTGGAAGTATTTTGAGAAAGAGCCAAAAAGATTGGTTTTCTCCATAATTACACCGCCTGCTAAAGCGATCAGAGTTAAGACAGCTAGGACGTGCGCTATTCCAAACCCTCCTTGATTATAAATTCCTAAAGCAGAGCCTGCGACGACTAAAGTGACGACTACATAAAGCTTTCCCGATGCCTCTTTAAGAGAAATCACCCTGTATTTATACAAAGTATAAAAACCACTCAGCACGGCCAAGACCCCCAAAACGGTATGAAACCAACCCAATAAAGTCATTTCTGGCATATTATTTTCCTTCTATATTATTTAATTAAACCCATGGTCTTCAGTTGTTCAGCTGATTCTAATATAGAATTCTCAGCAGACACATAATCCCAATCAAACACTTCTTTTGACTTAGTTTTATCTGAAGTTACATTTCTTGAAAGTGCCGGTAAAAGACCTACCAACTCAGTAACAAAAAGAGCCATAATTCTAACCAATAAATTAGGCATCTCCCTTTTAGGTGATTTTTTATAACCTGAAGCATTTAGCAACCTACCCACTTCTACAAAATACATATCCTTTTGACTAACTATTAACCTTTCTCCGTTTGTTTTTTCAGACGTCATCGAAAAAATATGAGCTTTTGCTACGTCCCTAACATCAACGAACCCCATTTGTATTTTGGGACAAGCGGGCATTGAGCCATCAGTCATTTTAATAAGCATGTCGTTACTGCTTCCGATATCGCTTGTAAGCATGGGTCCGGTTACAGCAACTGGGTTAATGACGGTAAGTTCAAATTTATCGTCATCTGAAAGTTTATCCATAAAGTCCCAAGCTGCTTTTTCAGCCAAAGTTTTACTTTTAACATAGGCACTTAAGCCGTCTGTTTTGGACCAATCTGTTTCATCAATCGTTGTTTTGTCCTTGCCATGTCCGTATCCAATAGCGGCTACTGATGAAGTTAAAACAACCTTTTCTACATCATTTTCTCTACAGGCATTCAATACTCTTAAAGTCCCTTCCACTGCGGGCTTAATTAGATCATCTTCATGATCAGGGGCTTTTAAAAAAAATGGAGAAGCTACGTGCAAAACATACCTGCAACCTTTTACTGCTTCATTCCAGCCGTCGTCTTTTAGTAAATCAGCAATGACTATCTCAAGCCTTTCTGGATGAGAAGAATGCTTGTGCATAGCTTCCATAACTTCTTCTTTTCTGCTCTCAGTTCTGATTGAGGTTCTTACTTCATAGCCGGCGTCTAAAAGTTGCTGAACGCAATGAAGTCCTATAAAACCCGTTCCCCCTGTTACCAATACTTTATCCATTTTTTATCTCAAATAATTTTGTGAAAGAACTATACACTTGGAGCCTAATCTAAGCCTAATAAATCTTATTATAAAGTTATCCAATTGCCGTGGAATCCGTAAGGCACTCTTTGTGGCAATTTAATGCGGGCCAAAGGCCCTGAGTTAAGATCTTGAGCATTTAGAATTATTAGATCGCTGATATCATCTGCCTGGTTATAAACAAATGACAGTAAATAACCCTCATCTTCTGAAGTAGGGTTTTCAGACGGCACAAACACAGGCTCAGCACCCATGTGTCCCTGCCCAAATTCATAGGCAGTCGAGCTATCATTATTAAAGTCATACTTAACTATTGAACTAAAATCAGGCGTTGAAGCGTTAGCAGAAGCAAGCAAATAGCCAAACTGGTTGTACTTACCGGATAGATCTGGGTGAATTCTAGGAAACTCAACTGATCTATCATCTAGCCTGCTTTTCTTAGAAACGCCAGATTGAACGTTTAACTTCCATCGTGTTAATTGAGGCGGAGACTCTGTGAAGGGGCCGTTCCAGTCAGTATCAAAAAGTCGGTCGTAATTTGCAGCATCAACCACAACATTGCCATTAGTGTCTTCGTAAGCGTTGACCGTGTGAAAGAAATACGCAGGGTCAATTTCAAACCATTTAATTTTTTTTGATCCGTTGTGTCGATTTAAAAGCCCGATTCGTGATTGATGATTGTCGTTCCAAGAAAACGGGAAATAACCCCTTCCCAATTTATAGAAACTGAAAGTTACTGCTAAATCAAAAACCAACATGTAATTTTCTGTGATGGCACATTCGTGCAACATGGACTTACTGGGGAATTCAATTTCTTGTGTACTTTTGTGATTACCGTCTTTGTCGATAACAACATAATTTATGCTGTTAAAATTATTTGCATAGTCATAACACATAGCGTGCATTTCACCCGTGTTAACATCTAACTTAGGGTGAGCGGTAAATCCTTCATTCCTGTTTCCGTAAAAAGGTTTAGTTTCCAATGAGTTCATTTCTTTATCTATTTCCACCGGAAAATTGCCTGCCTCTACAATGGCATATATCTTATCCGCATGAGATATAACGCTAGTGTTAGCTGTTGAATCGTTTCCTGAAACCAACCTATTCTTGTACCAAAGAGCATTTCCCGAATCCAATCTGACACCGTGTAGCATTCCCTCGCCTGAAAACCAATGATATTTCTTAGCATCGGGTGGGCTCATTGGATTTGGTCCATTACGCAAAAACAAACCATTTAAATTTTTAGGGATATTCCCAACTACCTCAAGTCTCGTTTCTGTAACCAGTTCTTTAACAGGAGCATAGTTGCCTTGTAAGTAATAATTTTCTTTAGAACCAAAACCTCCAAACATATTTACTCCTAAGCCCGTTACGATTGCGCCACCTACCCCAAAACCTGAGATTTTTAAAAATTTCCTTCTATCCATATTCTTCTCTAATTAGCTATAACAGATACCTGTCCCCGCAGGTTAATAAATGAAAACTTATTATAAAGGAAAATATTCTGAATGTAACCTTTACTTCCCTTTGATGTTATGGTAAGTTTACGTTACATATAAAATTTTAGGAAAACATTATGGAAATATTAATACCGCTTGCCGGAATCTCTGTTGGGATCATTGTCCCGCTATCAGTCTTCTACTGGCAGTATAATGAAACTAAACATAAAAATGAAACAATTTTAGAAATATCAAAAACCCTTGATGATCCGGCTAAACTGGAACGCTTATTGGGTATTTTTGATGAAAGAAAAAAAGAGCCGGTAGATTATCGCAGAGGCGGTTTAATAACCATTTTTGTAGGCGTTGGAATTTATTTTCTTGGTTTTGTTTCGTTAGGATCTGTTTTAGAGGGCATAGGGTTGTTAGTGGGTTTCATAGGGATAGGCACCATGGCTGCTGGTTACATATATCCAAATACCAGCGAAGAAATAACTAAAGCAGTCGAAGAGTTTGAAGAGTAAAAATAGTGGGTAATCACCATAAAAATCTTCTAAACGATCTTGAGGTACTAAGAAAATCTGCAGGCTTAACACAACAAGAACTTTCAGAGAGTGCAGAGGTTTCAAGGAAAAGCATCAATGCAATCGAAAATGGAATTTACGTTCCATCCACAGTTCTTTCATTAAAAATTGCTAAAACATTGAATTGCTCTGTTGAAGACTTATTTAAATTACCCTGATTTATTAAAGCTTTATCCCCATGAGTTCTTCCATGTTGCCATGGTAAAAAGCATTCATGGTAGCTTC
>DQKS01000014.1 GCA_015660645.1 Gammaproteobacteria bacterium | reverse complement strand
TTACATAAATTTTTAGAAAGTCTACAAAATCTTGATTTTATTGGATTATTCCTTATTAGACTGTACCTCTTTAATGTAATGTGGTTTGCAGGTATAGGTAAGATAGAGAGCATAGATAAGTTTTCAGGGTGGCTTGCCACATTAGGTGTTCCTTTCCCTGAGATCATGACCTGGATGGTAATTCTCACAGAAGCTGGAGGGGCTGCACTTCTTTTGATGGGTTTATTTGTTAGGTGGGCGACAGTACCTATGATCATTACCATGTTTTTTGCCGGCTATCTCGTTCATATAGATAATGGGTGGTCTCATGAAAATAATGGCATTGAATTCGCTGCAATTTATGCCTTGATGCTTCTTATTTTGCTGCTCTCTGGTGGTGGCAAGTATTTAAGTCTTGATTATTGGGTTTCTAGCAAAAAATAAATGGATCTGTATGATTTTCTTGGAACTTCCCAAGAACCTCTTTTAGAAATTCATTCTTGGATTCAAGAAGCTAATGAAGCTTCGGTTGGTTTGCCTCATGCTATGAATTTAGCTACTGTTGACTCTAATGGACAGCCTTCCTCTAGGATGGTTTTACTAAAGAGTTTGTCTGATACAGGTTTAGTTTTTTTTACTGATTACGAAGGAAAAAAAGGTCAGGAAATAATTAATAATAAAAAGGCAGCACTAAACTTCTGGTGGGCTAAGACTAATAAACAAATTCGTATAGAGGGTAATTGTGAAAAAGTTTCAAAGCAGGAATCCGATGATTATTTTCAATTAAGACCTAGAATATCTCAAATATCCGCCAAAGCATCTCATCAGAGTAAAGAAATCGAAACTTACGAAGGTTTAGCAAAGATTGTAGATGAGATAAAAAATTCTAATGAAGGGAAGAAATTAGAAAGACCGGAAAGGTGGGGTGGTTTTATTCTAAAACCAGAGTTGATAGAGTTTTGGATAGATCAAAAGGATAGATTACACCGGCGAAAATTATATAAATTAGTAGATAAGAAATGGAAGATCTCTCTTCTAGCACCATAAAGATTGATTTTAGTAGCAAAGATAAATAAAATTACAAGAAAACACGTGTCCTTTAGTAGCGGCCACCACTGAATATGCCTCAAATAACCCTCCCAGACAAATCTACAAGAGACTTTAAGTCTTCTTTAACCATTGAAGAGCTCGCTGCTGATATAGGCCCCGGATTAGCGAAAGCAACGGTTGCTGGCAAGATTAACGGCAAATTGGTTGATGCTTCAGAAGCCATCTTAGAAGATTCTGAAGTCGAGATTATTACAGCAAAAGACGCAGAAGGCATAGAGGTTGTTCGTCATTCCTGTGCTCATCTTTTAGCCCATGCTTTGAAGCAACTTTATCCAGAAATTAAGTTAGCTATTGGACCAGTTATTGATAATGGTTTTTATTACGACGTTTTACTGGAAACTCCATTAAGCGATGATGACCTTGCTGCGATAGAAAAGAGAATGGTTAAATTGGCTAAGAAAAACTATACCGTTAAAAGGAAAGTTGTGGAAAGAAAAGAAGCCCTTGCTGTTTTTAAAGAAAGGGAAGAGCCGTACAAACAGTCAATAATTAACGAAATACCAGAAGGTGAAATTATAGCTTTGTATGAACATGAAGAATACATCGATATGTGTAGAGGGCCTCATGTAACTAATACTAAACATTTAAATGCATTTAAATTAACTAAAGTAGCTGGAGCATATTGGAAAGGAGATTCCAAGAATGAGATGCTTCAAAGAATCTATGGAACGGCTTGGCCTACAACTAAAGAGTTAGATAACCATCTGGTACAACTAGAAGAAGCTGAAAAAAGAGACCATAGAAAAATAGGAAGGCAGCTTGACCTCTTTCATTTTCAAGAAGAGGCTCCAGGTATGGTCTTTTGGCATCCAAAAGGCTGGACAATATACCGAGTCTTAGAGGACTTTATAAGAGACAAGCAAATAGAGACCGGTTATGAAGAAATTAACACTCCACAATTAGTTGATAGAAAGTTGTGGGAAGAATCAGGTCATTGGGATAAATACAGAGAGAATATGTTCATCACTGAAATTGATGAAGAACATGCTAATGAGAAAAGGACCAATGCATTAAAACCAATGAATTGTCCATGCCATGTCCAAATTTTTAATCAAGGATTAAAATCTTATAGAGATTTACCGGTTCGTTTTGCTGAGTTTGGATCTTGTCATAGATACGAAGCGTCAGGAACTCTTCACGGATTAATGAGGGCAAGAGCTTTTACCCAAGACGATGGCCATATCTTTTGTACTGAAAATCAAATTGAGCAAGAGACCAAAAACTTTATTGAGCTTCTATCTGAAGTTTATTCAGAATTAGGCTTTATTAAATTTGATATTAAACTTTCTACTCGACCTGAAGTAAGAGTTGGTTCAGATGAAGTTTGGGATAAAGCAGAGGCAGCTTTAGAGCAAGCCATAAAAAATTTAGATCTTCTTTATGAGATCTCTGAAGGTGAGGGTGCCTTTTATGGGCCTAAATTGGATTTTATTCTTACGGATGCTTTAGGCAGGGAATGGCAGTGTGGAACTTTCCAGGCAGATTTCATTCTTCCTGAGCGTTTAGACTCGAAATATATTGGAGAAGACGGAGAACGACATCAACCTGTAATGATTCATAGGGCTATTTTAGGTTCTTTTGAGAGATTTATTGGAATTTTAATAGAACATCACGGAGGGGCTTTTCCAGTTTGGCTAGCACCTACACAGGCAGTAATTTTGAATATTACGGACAAACATAGCGAATATAGTCAAAAAATAGGTGATTTATTGAAAAAAAGTGGATTTAGAGCACAAAGTGACTTGAGGAAAGAGAAGATCGCTTATAAAATTCGCGACCACTCAATGAATAAGATCCCTTATCTCTTAATTGTAGGAGATAAAGAAATAGAAAATAATACTGTTTCGGTCCGAGCAAGGGGTGGAGAAGATCTTGGTGAAATGTCATTGAAAGATTTCAAAGACATGGTTCTTGAAAAAGTTCAGTCCAAGCAATAGTAATTAAACAGGAGTAGCACATAGCAGTAAGAAAGTCTTTTAGGAAACCTGAAAAAAGATTGCCAATCAATGGTGAAATAAATTCAGATAAAATTAGGTTGATCAGTGAGTCTGGAGAGCAACTAGGAATCGTAAGTCTTGCAGATGCATTAAAACAAGCAGAGCAAGCTTCTCTAGATTTAGTCCAAATGGCAAAGGATGGCGATCCTCTTGTTTGTAGACTTTTAAATCATGGGAAACACGCTTTTGATGCCAAGAAGCAAAAAGCTGCTTCTAAAAAGAAACAAAAAAAACAACAGATTAAAGAAACTAAATTTAGACCAGTCACAGAAGAGCATGATTATCAGATTAAAGTTAATAAAATTAAAAGTTTTTTAGAGAACGGGGATAAAGCGAAGATCACTTTAAGATTTAGAGGAAGAGAAATGGCTCATCAGCAAATAGGCATGGCTCTACTGAAAAGAGTTGAAGCGGATTTAGAGGAAATGGCAAAAGTTGAGCAGTTTCCGATTTTGGAAGGAAGACAATTGGTTATGATGATGGCTCCAAATAAGAAATAGTAATTTAGAGAAGAAAAAATGACGAAATTAAAAGTACACAGTGGCGCTAGTAAGAGGTTTAAAAAAACCGGTAGTGGTCTAAAAAGAAAGAAAGCTAATAAAAGTCATATTCTTACCAAGATGACTACAAAGCGGAAAAGGCATTTAAGAGGGACAACTCCTATTGCTAAGGGCGATCAACAATTAGTTGATCGAATGCTGAAAACTAAAACATAAACGGAAAAAGAAAATGGCAAGAGTTAAAAGAGGTGTTCAAGCTAAGGCTAGGCATAAAAAAGTTCTTAAACAGGCTAAAGGATTTCGTGGGGCACGAAGTAGAACCTATAAAGTAGCTAAACAAGCTGTAATGAAAGCAGGGCAGTATGCCTATAGAGACAGGCGAGTTAAAAAGAGAGTGTTTAGATCTTTATGGATCGTCCGTATTAATGCTGCAGCAAGAGCGAATGGAATTACCTACAGTAAATTAATTGCAGGTCTCAAAAAAGCCAGTATTGATCTAGATAGGAAGACCCTAGCAAAGATTGCTGTAAATGATAAAGAGGCATTTAGCGTAATTGCAGAAGAAGCTAAATCTCAACTAGCAGCGTAAACTCTTTCTAATCATATTTCCCTTAAACCAAGGGTTTATATCTATAATAGAATTCTTTTGATAAGAGAAAATAGATGGATATAACTTCTATAAGGAAAAAAGCTATTGATACAGTGGCTTCAACTTCTGATCTGAAAGATCTGGAAATTGTTTATAAATCTTTTTTAGGAAAGAATGGGGAACTTAATAACCTGTTAAAAACATTAGGCTCTTTGCCTGCTGATCAAAGAAAGGAAGCTGGTCAATCTCTTAATTTATTAAAAAAAGAAATAGAAGCTATCTACTCTCAAAAACAGACAGACTTAGTTTATATAGAATCTGAAAGAAAACTAAAGAGTGAAAAGATTGATGTAACCTTACCCGGGGTAGTTAAGAAAAAAGGAACTATCCATCCGGTCACTCAAACCATTAATTCAATAAGTGATTTTTTTATATCCTTAGGTTTTGAAGTTGCTTCAGGACCAGAAGTAGAGACGGATTATTATAATTTTGAAGCTTTAAATGTTCATGCTGATCATCCTGCAAAAGATATGCATGATACTTTTTATTTAGGCAACGGCGGTCTCCTTAGGACTCACACATCGCCAGTTCAGATAAGAACCATGGAAAAACAAGAACCGCCTCTTCGTATTATCTGTCCTGGTAGGGTTTATAGAAAGGATTCTGATTTAACGCACACACCTATGTTTCATCAGATAGAAGGCCTTGTATTAGAACAAGGGGCATCTTTTGCTCAATTGAAAGGTTTGCTTAACGATTTTTTGACAGACTTCTTTGGTCAAGAAATGGAATTACGTTTTAGACCTTCTTATTTTCCTTTTACGGAGCCTTCTGCTGAAGTAGACATTCGATGGAAAAAAGGATGGTTGGAGATTCTTGGATGTGGAATAGTTCATCCTAATGTACTTGAAATGGCGGGAATAGATACTAAGAAATATTCAGGGTTTGCTTTTGGGTTGGGTGCAGAACGTATGGCAATGCTTAAATATGATATACCTGATTTGAGAGCATTTTTTGAGAACGATCATAGGTTTCTAAAGCAATTTTAATATGCAGTTCAGTAAGAATTGGCTTAAAGAGTTTGTTGATATAAGTATCACAACGGAAGAATTGTGCGAGCAATTAACTATGGCAGGATTAGAAGTAGATGGCTACGAATCTTTCAAGTCTAAATTTACTGGAAAAGATTCTATTATCAATCTTGATATCACTCCTAATAGAGGCGATTGTTTTAGTATCCTTGGAGTAGCTAGAGAAGTGGCTATTCTAAATAACTTAGAATTAAAGTTACCCCCTGTAAGTAACATTTTATCCAAGATTGATAGCCCTACCGATATATCGGTTTGCTCTGAAGCGCCAAGATACGTCGGTAGGTACATTAAAAACGTCGACTTATCCTTAAAAACTCCTGCTTTGATAGCTGAAAGATTAGAAGCCAGCGATCATAGGCTCATTGATCCTGTCGTTGATATTACAAATTATATACTTCTTGAATTAGGTCAGCCTCTACATGCTTTTGATCACGATAAGTTAGAGGGAGATATAAAGGTTAGATTTGCCAAGGAATCTGAGAAACTAAGATTATTAGATGAAACTGAAATCTCACTCAACAAAGATTGTTTAGTGATAGCTGATACAAAGAGACCAATTGCTTTTGCAGGAATTATGGGAGGTTTTGACTCTGCCGTTACAAACAAAACTAAATCAATATACCTGGAAGGAGCTTATTTCAAACCGGAAGTTATTAGAGGTAGGGCAAGACGATTCGGGTTGCAAACTGATGCTTCTTTAAGGTTTGAAAGGGGAGTTGATTTTAATATACAAGAATTGGCCGTTAAAAGAGCAAGCATGCTTCTAAATAATTCTGTTGGAGGTAAATTTGGTCCTTTGCAAGTAGTGGAAGAGAAGAAGAGTCTTCCTAAACAAAATAAGGTATCTGTAAATCTTCGTAAAGCTAATAAAGTTTTGGGCTCTAATCTGTCCAAGACAAAGGTTAAGAGTTATCTAAAAGGGTTAGGACTTTCGCCTAAAATTACTAAAGATAGCTTTCATACCCTAATCCCTTCTTGGAGATACGATTTAAGTATTGAAGCAGATTTAATAGAAGAGGTAGCAAGGCTTGAGGGTTATAACAAGCTGCCCACCGAATCTCTAAAACCACTGCTCAATAATAAGGAAATCTTAAAAAACAATAAGATCTCAAACCTTTTAGTTTCACTGGGCTATAGCGAAGTTATAACCTACTCATTTATTGATGAAACAGATGCCAACTTTTTTAATGATCAAAGAAATCATTTAAAGGTATCTAATCCTATTTCGCAGAATATGAGTGTTATGCGTTCAAGTCTTTGGCCTGGCTTACTTAATACCTATATCAATAATTTAAATAACGGCGAAGAAAACCAAAAGATATTTGAGTTAGGGTCTATTTTTAGGCAAGACAAGAAAGGAGGGGTGAAGGAAGTTAAACAAGTCGGCGGCTTAATAGCAGGCAATGATCTAACACCACAATGGAATCAAGAATCTAAAATTATGGATTTCTTTGATCTTAAAGGTGATCTAGAGGCTGTGTTTGAGAGTTTAAAAATGGATACTTTATTTAAACAGACAAGTTCCCCTTTTCTTCATCCAGGAAAATCTTCGCTAATTAAATCTAAAAATAAATTGATAGGTTCGATGGGAGTTGTTCATCCAAACGTAATGAACGATAAGGGCTTAAAGAATGAAGTTTTAGTTTTTACTTTGAATTTAGATTCGCTTAACGAAAAAAGAAAAATTAAATATAAGAATTTCTCGCGTTATCCTATATCACAAAGAGACTTAGCTTTTGTAGTAGAAGACAAAATATCTAATTCTGAAATAATTAAACTTATAAAAGCCAAGGCAGGTAAGGAGTTAGTTGAAATTAGAACTTTTGATATTTACCAAGGAAAAAATGTTCCAACGGGTAAAAAAAGTGTCGCCTTTAATTTAAAATGGCAATCCCAAAG
>DQKS01000013.1 GCA_015660645.1 Gammaproteobacteria bacterium | reverse complement strand
TTTAGCAAAGATTTAGATTCTGTTATGAACAACAACCATTCTGTTTCTAAAATCTTAGTTGCTGAAGTTATACTTCCTTCATCTAGTTGAATGTTTCTTAACTCATCTAATTCAGGTGCTATTAAAGAAATTGATTTTTGAATTGCATTTTTATCATTGGTTAGTTTTTTTAAATCTTGTTGTCTAGATTCAAGCTGGTAATTATTAGTTCTAATCTTTTCTTCTAATTCTCCAAGCCTATCCTTCTTAAGGCTAAGGTCTTGTTCAGTTCTTGAGATGTCGGCACCAAAACTATAAAAATCTTGTTGCACCCTATCCATTGCTGTTTGAAATTCAATTTGTTTAGCCCTGAGAGCTATTATTTTGGTATCAGAGGTTGTCTTTGAAGCGTTAGCTTCTTCAACTTTGATCTCTTGCGCTTTTACATTTGCTTCTTTCATTTCTATTTTCTTAGAAATATCCATCCAACGTGATGTTAAAAGAAGACCTTTAGTATAATTTTCATCTTTTCTAAATTGAGTATATTTCTCAGCAGCTTTAGCTTGTCGTTGTAGTTTGAATAAAAGCCTTCCAATTTCTTCTCTTAAATCTTCTAATCTTGAAAGGTTATCTCGAGTTTTTCTAATGCTTGATTCTGTTTCTCTTTTCCTTTCTAAATACCTTGATATGCCTGCAACCTCTTCTATATAACCTCTCATTTCTTCTGGTTTTGCACTTACGAGCTGAGAAATCATGCCTTGTTCAATAATAGCGTAGCTCTTAGGGCCAAGACCTGTACCTAGGAATAAATCTGTAATATCTCTCTTTCTACAACTCGTTCCATTCAAGTAATAATTTGACTGCCCATCAATTTCTACACTTCGTCTAACAGATATTTCGTTATAGCCTGAAAATTCTCCCCCTATTCGTCCATCAGAATTATCAAAAAAAAGTTCAACCGAAGCTCTTGAGACTGGCTTTCTTGAAGAAGAGCCATTAAACACAACATCAGACATAGAATCACTTCTCAAATTTTTAGCAGAACTTTCGCCCAAAACCCATCTCACTGCATCAATTACATTAGATTTTCCACATCCATTTGGACCAACAATACATGTCATTTCAGCAGGAAAAGACACTGAAGTTAGATCTACAAAAGACTTAAAACCTGAAAGCTTCACTCCTCGCAGTTTCATATTTCACCTTTGTTTTGAGGGTAGAAAACCAACGCCCTGAAGAAGAACGGCAATGAAAAAAGAAAAGATTCCATTTGCTGACAAAGTCTATTCTATTTATAGCTATGAAACTACTGATTTTTTCTGTAATTTAAAGCCTCTATTGCAATCTCTAGCTCTTCTTTTTCTTGTACATTTGAAATAAAAGATGCTGCTTTAGTCCACTGGATAATGGTTTGATCTAAATTTTTCTCTCCTAAATACTGAAGGCCTTTCATGGTCAAAGCAACTGGATTTTCAGGATTCTTTAATAGGGAAAACTCAAGTAGCTTTTTTACTTGCTCAGTAAATTCTCTACCAGATGAGAAATAAACAACCTGAGTAAATTCAGCTAGCATATCTCCGCTTAGTTCTTCCCTATGATGGGTAAAAAGAGATCTATATGCTAGTTCTGAGAGACCAAATTCTTCTAAATTTTTTAATTTCTTAGCTAAGACATAGATTTCATTACCTTTATCTGAATTAAGATCTATGTAGTCTAAAAGTTTTATTGTAAATAATTCTATATTTTCGGTTCTGTAGGTTTTATTTCCATGAAGGAAAGACTCAAAAGCTTTAGCATTTTGTAATTCTGGGTAAGAACCCAATCCCGAAGGTAAAAAGTAAAAGGATAAAATAAAAGATAATCCAATAACACTAAGAGTAAACGAAAAAAAACTTTTCCTGCTAGTTGTTCCAACTCTATTGTTTAAATCTTCGGAAACATCTTGGAGCAACAAAAGCTCCCTTTCTTCTTTTAGCTTATTTTTTGTTTGTAGTTCCAAACCTTCCATAGAATTAATATCTTCTAATTCTGAATCAGAAAGTATCAGATTTTCTTTGTGCCGGTCATTTGTATTCTCGTCTTTTGTAGAAGAAAATATTAGATATGTTGCAATAGCTATTAACAAAGAGATTGAAAGAAGAAGAAGCATTTATCTATCCTCTAGCGCTGATTTTATTTTATCTTTTAATTCGTTCCCATCGAAAGTCGTAGCCTGTCTTTTATGACTTCTTCTAATCAAAAAAATACAAATCAAGATACAAAACAAAAAGGCAAAAGGGCCTATCCATAATATATATGTTGAAGTTATAAAAGGAGGCTTATAAAGAATAAAATTACCATATCGCTGTGTTAGGAATTCAGCTATTTCATCATCCTTGTTTCCTTTTTTGATGAGCTTGTAAATTTCTAATTTTAAATCTTTTGCGATGGGGGCATTGGAACCTGATAAATTAGAACTCTGGCATTTAGGACACCTATAATCTTCTATTAATCTATTGAAACGAATTTCATCTTGAATGTTATCAAAGGGATAGAGTTCTTTTCTTACTTCCTGTTTATTAGGCTCTGCTAATAAAATAGCTTGAAAGGCTACAAGAATGAGTAAGTAGAATGCTGTTCTCATTGTAAATGTATTAAAAATTTTTGATCCCAAATATCAGGAGTAAGAGCTCCGACATGTCTTGCCTTAATTATTCCATCAGCATTTATTAGAAAAGTTTCGGGTGCTCCATATACTCCAAGATCTATGGCTAACAAACCATCCTTATCGTAAATACTAAACTTAAAAGGGTTGCCCTCTCTTGCAAGTAAACTTAAGGCTTTTTGTCTATCATCCTTATAGTTCAAACCATAAATTTGAACTTCGGATTTTTCTTTTAATTTTAATAAAAATGGATGCTCTACTCGGCAAGTTATACACCATGTTGCCCAGACATTAACTATAGCTGGAAAATCAGATATGTCGTTCTTTGTTAATACAACATCTTCATTCTCTAACTTAGTCAAACTAAACTGGGGGAAATTTTTATCAATCAAAACAGAGTTAAGTTGATCAACATCTCTTTGCAGAAAAGAAAAAAGAGCTAAAACAAGAACTACAAACATCAGCAGAGGGGCTATATGTATAAGTTTTCTCATATCCCTTTCCTCAAATGTTTAATGCTAGATATTAAAGTGCCAATTGCTACCAATAGTGCTCCAAACCAGATCCATCTCACAAAAGGCTTTACCTGCAATCTAAAAGACCATGTATCTCCCTGAATATTCTCACCAACTGCAACATAATAATCCTTAAAGAGATCCGCTACTATGCCGGCCTCTGTTGTCACTTGATTTGTTGAAAGATAATTTCTCTTCTCTGAGCTTAGTTTAATTAAACGCCCATCTTCTTTTATCTTTAAATTGGCAACATCTGCAATGTAATTAGGTCCCTGCTTGAAAGTCATTTCCTCAAATTCAAAGACATAGCTATCTAAATCATAACTATCGCCAACTGAGAGTATCAATTCTTTCTCAGAAGAATATGTACTAACTACACCTACTCCTAACACCAAGAAGGCTATTCCTAAATGAGCAAAGACTGCTCCTAAACGAAAATTTAAAAATGATTTTATTTTATTAAAAGTTCTTTTTTTAATAAAAACATCTAAAAGATTTCCCGATACTATCCAAGCAAATATGAAACATGCAATAAGCGACCCAGTATTAAAGCTTCCGAAAAGAAAATATAGAAGAATATTGATAACTATAAGAATAGTTAAAGCTTCTATAATTATCCTAGGAAAAAATTTAAAGTCTTTGGTGTCACTCCAGCCAAGGAACAGGCCAATACCCTGTAGAAGTCCTAAGCCAATAGCAAAAGGGAGAATCAAAAAATTAAAATATGGAGGTCCAACTGAAACTTGTTTGCCGTTCGTATAAGCTTCATATAAAAGAGGGAAAATAGTCCCAAACATTATAGAGATTGCCAGAACTACTAGAAGAAGATTATTTAATAGAAAACCGAATTCAATAGATCTAAGAGAATAAGTACTCTCAACCTGAGTCTTGGTATTATTAAAAATGTAAATAAAGAGTGCTCCGAAGATGAAATATGAAAATATCCATAAGATAAATAAACCTCTCTCTGGATCCAGTGCAAATGCATGGACAGAAGTTAGAACGCCTGAGCGAACTAGAAATGTTCCCAATAAGCTAGCTGCAAACGATAAGATAGATAAAAGTAGGGACCAATTCTTGAATACCCCTCTTTTCTCAGTAGCTATAAGAGAGTGGAAAAGAGCAATAGAAATAAGCCAAGGAACAAAAGCTGCATTTTCTACTGGGTCCCAAAACCACCAGCCTCCCCATCCTAGTTCATAGTATGCCCACCAACTGCCTAAACCTATTCCTAAAGTAAGAAATGTACAAGAAAGAAGCGACCAAGGCCTTGCGGTTCTAGCCCACAAAGAGTCAATATTTTTAGTTACCATTGCAGCTATAGCTAGAGAGAAAGGAAGAGCCAGCCCTGAATAACCAAGATAAAGTAAGGGAGGATGGATTGTAAAAGCAAAATCTTGAAGAGAAGGGTTAAGATCACCACCTTGGACTGGAGAAAAGGGGAGTAATCTCTCAAAAGGGTTAGAAGTAAAGAGAGTAAATAGAATAAAAGCAAAAATAACCTGATTCATTACTGCAAAAGTTATTGAAGAAAAATGATCATTAACACTATCTTTAGAAAATAAATACCCCAAAAGCCATAAAGATAAGCAGAGAATCCAAAGGACTAGAGAACCTTCATGCGCTCCCCATGCTGCTGCAAACTTGTAGTAACTAGGCAAAGCAGTATTTGAATTTGTGGCTACGTAGATAACTGAAAAGTCATCAACCAAGAAAGAATAGATTAAACAGGTGAAGGAAACCGCAACTAATAAAGAAATTAGAATAGACAAGGATCTAATATAATTTTGTGAAAAAGATTTTTTTAAAACTAGGTCGTAGAATGGCAAACTACCACCTATAAAAGTTAATACCAAGGCTCCAATTAATAATAGATGACCAATTTCTGGAATCATTCTTTGCTCTCTAAAATCTTAGCTACTTCTGGTGGCATGTAATTTTCATCATGCTTCGCTAGTACTTCTTGAGCAAGGAAACTTCCATCTTCGCGCAAAAATCCCTTTACCACTACCCCGGCATTCTCTGAAAAGAGGTCTGGCAGTATTCCCTCGTAAGTAACCAATATTGAATTCTTAAAATCCGTTATTGAAAATACAACTTCTAGAGAATCAGTGCTCTTCTTAATTGAACCTGAAGTTACCATTCCCCCCGCTCTGATTATATTACCTGGAGTGATATTCCCCTCTAATAGTTCGCTAGGGGAATAGAAAAGATTCAAATTTTTGGATAATGCGCTTATAACCAATGTTATAGCAATAACCATCCCAAGGAAGACAGTTACTATTACATAAACTCTTTGCTTTCTAAGTGGATGCAAACTTAATCCTCTAACCTGCCTTCTTTATAAATCTTCTTCATACGGATTATGGGAAGAATAATATTGACACTAACAACAAACATTAAAACAAAAAAACACAACCATACGTATGGTCCACTTCCATCCATAATAAACAATACATGCAATGAATCTAACATCTATCTCTCCTGTCCAAAGAATTGATTTTTTACCCAAAGCTTGTCTCTTTCCCTAAAAATTATTTCTCCCCGCAGGGAATTTGTAAGCATAAAAATAAAAAGAAAAGAAAATCCTAAAACGCATACAAAAAGCGGCTGATACATATCAGGAGACATGCTTGGCGAAGAAGTTAAAGTAAAAGTAGAAGATTGATGTAATGTTTGCCACCAATCAACAGATTTCTTAATAATCGGTACAATAACCACTCCTAGGACAGCTAAAATAGATACTGCCCTATCTGCTTTAGCCTTATTTTCTATACTTGAATGCAATCCAATTATTGCTGAATATAAAAAAAATAAGATTAAGGTAGAGGTTAAACGTGCATCCCAGACCCACCATGTTCCCCAAGTAAACTGACCCCATATTGAACCAGTAACTAAAGCAATCAATGTAAAGCCTGCTCCAATTGGAGCAGCCGAAGTGATGAGCATCCCTGCAATCTTTGCTCTCCACACCATAGAAATGAAACCACATACAGCCATAAGAACATAAATTGACTCCGCCAAAATAGCTGAAGGAACATGAATATAGATAATCCTGTAAACGTCTCCTTGCTTATAGTCTGTTGGTGCAAAACCTATGCCCCAAAACAAACCTGCACTAAATACAATGACGGCCAACAAGGCAAGCCAGGGAGAAAAAGTTGTGGACCATCTATAAAAAAATGGTGGTGAGCCCATCTTAATAAACCAGCTCTTAATTGTAGGCCAAAATCTATTCATAGTTTAATTTAATAGCTTCAACGGTAAGCAAACAAAGTCCAGGAATTCCTATGGCAAGCATGGCACCCATTATTGATAGGAATCCTGAGTAATCTTGTTGATTTATAGCTGCCGTCATTATAGCTGTACCCATTAATAAAGTGGGGATGGAAAAGGGTAATACAATTATTGCGCTCAAGATTGCACTTCTACCGAGAGCCAGTGCTGCTCCTAAAGCTCCCAATAAGCTCATGAAGAAAGTTCCCATTAAAAGGCTTTCAATTAAAGCAAAAAGAACCCCAGAAGGTAAGTATAAGAAAAGAGAACTTATGATAGAAGCTAGAATAATAGGAGCCCCACATACTAGCCAATGACAAAGAACTTTAGCAAAGATCAAAACAAAGACTGGCTCCGTACTAATAAAGTATTGATCCATTGTTCCATCTTGGTAGTCTTCACTGAATATGCCTTCAACTGCTAATAATGATGAGAGAAGAGCCGATATCCAAATAATACCAGCTGCCAAAGAACTTAATAATGATTGACTGGGTCCTAAGGCCAAAGGAAAGAAAGTGACAACGATTAGGAAAAAAATAAGAGGTGTTAAGTAAGTTGCAGAACGTCTAAACGATAAAATTAGGTCTCTTCTCATCACAAGCATGAACCAGTCCAAAGTGTTATTTCTATCGTTCATTTTTTTGATCAAGGTAAATTTTATGAGATTTTAATCTTGAAGGTCTATGTCCTGTAATAAGAAAGGAAGATCCTCTGCTATTCATTTCTGCAATAATATCTTCTATTAATTTAACGCCCTTATCGTCTAAAGCAGTAAAAGGTTCATCTAATAAATAAAGATTAAAATCTTTTAATAACCACCTTCCTATGGCTATGCGTTTCTTTTGACCTGCAGAAAGGTCTGAACTACGCCTATTAAGAAAACCTTCTATCCCTACCCTCTTAGCAACTAAGGCAATTTCATCATCTGAAGAATTAAAACCTGAAGTAGAAAACTTTAAATTTTCATAAGCTGTAAGAAGAGGCTTAATGCCTATTTGATGACCTTGATAGAAGCAACTAGTATAGTTTTCTTCTGACTTTGAAGAATCTTGAGATGTACTCCAGTGAATCTCGCCACTGAAACTAGGAATTAAGCCCAGTAATAACCTTAAAACAGTGGTCTTTCCAGAGCCGTTAGAGCCTATAATTTCTAAATTATCTCCACGGTCAATCTTAAAGTTTAAATCCTTAAATATGACTTCGTCAGACCTGTGACACTCTAGATTTACGACTTTTAGCATGTTTGACACTTTAGATTATGGGTTAAAGGTATTTTATCAAATTAAATGAATTTTCTAAATGGAAGGTGCATAAAAGGCCCATCAAAAAAGTTACTCTTATGATTCATATGTCTTACAATGCGCGTTTTATTATCCAAGATAAATAATTTGAACAAGATAATTTTTGCTAAAAGAACAAGTATTGAATTTGTAGAAGAAGGAAATGCTTTAGCACCTAAATTTAATGAAGAAGGTCTTCTTCCTGTGGTTGTTACTGAAGAGTCGTCTGGAATGGTCTTGATGATTGGGTACATGAATGAAGAATCCCTTAAAAGAACGATTGATACTGGCGAAGGTTATTATTGGAGCAGGAGTAGAGAATTATTATGGCATAAAGGTGCCTCAAGTGGGATGGTACACCAGATTAAAGAAATATTAATTGACGATGATCAAGACTCCCTATGGTTAAAAGTTGTTGTTGCGGGGATTGGAGCTAGCTGTCATGTTGGCTATAAATCCTGTTTCTATAGATCAATAGAGAAAAATGAAATAAACGAACTAACCTTGAATTTTACCGAAGAAGAAAAGACTTTTGACCCAGAAATTGTATATCCCGGGTCAAAAAATCCTACTCAGCTTTAACTAGCCTGCCTTCTGCAAGGCTTGTTCTATATCAGCAATGATATCTTCTATATGTTCGATGCCGATTGAAAGCCTAACGTATCCTGGGGTAACCCCAGCAGAAAGTTGCTCTTCTGAAGAAAGCTGACTATGTGTTGTTGACGCTGGGTGTATTGCTAAAGATCTAGAATCTCCAATATTTGCGACGTGATAGAGCAGTTCTAAAGAATCAATAAATCTCTTTCCGGATTCCAATCCTCCTGGCAGTTCAAACCCTACCAAACCACCAGACCCTCCAGTAAGATACTTATCAGCTAGAACTTTGTGCTGTCCTTCTGACAAGCTGGGGTAAGTAACCTTAGCAACTTTTTCATTATTATTTAGAAATTCAGCAACCTTTTGAGCATTACGCGCATGTTCTTTCATTCTTAAAGGGAGAGTTTCTAATCCTTGGATGAATATCCAAGCATTAAATGGACTCATAGCACCGCCTAAATCTCTAAGAAGTGTCGTTCTTGCTTTCATAATATAGGCAATTGGACCGATAGGTTTAATAGCCTCCGTCCAAACAACTCCGTTATAGCAAGCATCCGGTGTATTAAGTGCAGGTTGTCTTTCGGGACCAGCAGACTCCCAATCGAAGCTTCCTCCGTCAAGTATTAAACCTCCGACCGAAGTACCGTGACCACCAATATATTTAGTGGTTGAATAAGTAGTAATAGCAGCTCCATGGTCAAAGGGCCTACAAAGCACCGGTGCAGCTGTATTATCTACAATCAAAGGGATTCCTTGCTCTCTTCCTATGTCTGCTACTTCTTGAATAGGAAAAACTTGTAATTTTGGATTTGGCAAAGTCTCTCCAAAATAAGCTCGTGTTTTCTCGTCTGTTACTTTTTTAAAATTCTCAGGGTCTGAGGGATCTACAAACCTTACTTCAATACCCATTTCTGAAAGATTATTCTTAAATTGATTATAAGTACCTCCGTAAAGGTGTGAGGAAGACACGATATTATCTCCTGCTCTTGCCAGATTCTGTATTGAATAAGCCGAAGCTGTTTGTCCTGATGCTACAGCCAATCCAGCAGCACCACCATCCAAAGCAGCCATACGCTCCTCCAAGACTGCGTTGGTTGGATTCATGATCCTGGTATAAATATTTCCTAACTCAGAAAGCGAAAATAAGTTAGCTGCATGATCTGTACTATCGAATAGATAGCTAGTTGTTTGATGAATAGGGACTGCCACTGAGCCCGTACTCTCATCAGCTCTCCACCCCGCGTGTAGAGCTATTGTTTCTAAGTTTTTACCTGTATAAGTCATTATGTATCTCCTAAAAAAAAACCTGCCAACTTTCGCTAAACAGGTCTCATATTAAGAAATCCTTCTTTAGCAGTATTTATAAAGCACCCGCAAGCTGGGTCAAATCGGTGCTTCGTGCATTTTATAAGAAGAAATAATTAAATCAAGATGCAATTATAAAATATAATATGTTGCATAGGCCCCGTTAGCTCAGTCGGATAGAGCGCTGGATTCCTAATCCGGAGGTCATAGGTTCAAATCCTGTACGGGGCACCAATAAAATGAACTGGAAAAAAGAAACTAGAGAAATAGAAAAAAGAAAACTTCTTGCTAAACAGCAAGGAGGTAAAGACGCTGTTGATCTACAACACGCTAAAGGACGTTTAACTTTAAGAGAAAGAATAGAAAAGCTGGTAGATAAAGGATCGTTTCAAGAACAAGGGAAAATTGCTGGTGGCTCTGAAACAAATGAAGCTGGTGAAATACAATCTCTGACCCCGGCAAACTTTATTCTAGGCTTTGCAACAATTTCTGGCAGACAAGTAGTGGTAGGGGGTGAAGATTTTACAGTAAGCGGTGGCTCTCCTAACTCAGCAGGTTTAAGAAAAAGCGTCTATACAGAAGAACTCGCTCTTTCATATAAAGTTCCATTGATAAGATTACACGAGGGCGGCGGTGGGTCTGTTGCAGGCCCCGGGAAAAAAGGAAGAGGTTCTGGAGGAGATGCTGTTTTTTCTAGATCAAGATTTAAAGCAGTTGCTGACACTCTAAGAGAAATACCAGTTGCTTCTGCAGCCCTTGGACCTGTTGCAGGACTCCCTGCTGCTAGATTTGTTGCTTCTCATTTTAGGGTGATGACTAAAAGAACAGCCCAAATTTTAGTAGCGGGACCCGCAATAGTAGAAAGGGCTTTTGGGAAAAAAATGACTAAAGAAGAATTAGGAGGATCACAAATCCATAAGCTCAATGGAGTCACAGATAATGTAGCAGAATCAGAAGAAGAAGCCTTAAATCAGATTAAACAATTTCTGTCTTATATGCCTCAAAGTATATATGAACTGGCAAAGCGAACAAATACAGATGATCCTATAAATAGAAAAGCCGAAGAACTCTTATCAATTATCCCGAAAGAAAGACAGAGATCTTATGAAATGAGAGATGTAATAAAACACGTATTTGATAAAAACTCTTTCTTTGAAATGACTAAATTTTTTGGCCAAGGAATTATTACAGGGTTTGCAAGAATAAATGGTTTCTCAGTAGGTGTGTTCGCAAATGATTCAAATTTCTATGCTGGTTCTATGTCTGCAAGCGGAGCTCAAAAAACTACACGGTTTATTAAACTTTGCGACACCTTCCACATCCCTGTAATCAGTCTTGTAGACGAGCCTGGGTTCTTGATAGGACCTGATGCAGAAAAAGAAGCGACAATTCTTTATGGCACAGAAGCCGTACTTACAGTAACTGAATCAAAAGTACCTTGGTCTACAGTCATGATAAGGAAATCTTTTGGAGTTGCTGCTGCTGCACACTATGGCCCTGATGGTTATGTCTTGGCATGGCCTTCGGCAGAATCGGGACCTTTACCTCTAGAAGGAGGAGTTGCTGTTGCTTTTAAAAAAGAAATTGCAAAAGCTTCAAACCCTGAAGCTAAAAGAAAGGAGATAGAAACAAATCTTGCCAAGAATCAGAATCCTTTCCCTAGAGCTGAAAATTTCTCTGTACATGAAATTATTGATCCGCGAGAGACAAGAAAGTATTTATCAGACTGGGTACAGCGTATTCAACCACAATTAAATGCTAAGTTATTGTCGCTAACCCCTCGTAATTAAATTTTACTTGAAATAAAGAGACAGCAGAATTAATCCTAATATATACTATTAAATATACATAAAAAGGAGAGTGGAAAATGAAAACTTATGAACAATTTTATATAAACGGAGAGTGGGTAGACCCGGTTGAAGGTTTAAATACTTTAGATGTAATTAACCCTTCGAATGAAGAAGTAATTGGAAAAATTGCAATGGGAAGTGCAGCGGATGTAGATCAAGCTGTCATTGCAGCTAAAGATGCTTTTGATACTTTTAGCCAAACTAGCGTTGAAGAACGATTAGCTCTTCTTGGAAAAATAGTTGAAGTTTATCAATCTAGATATGATGAGATAGCTGAAACTATATCAAGTGAGATGGGCGCTCCTTTGACTTTATCAAAAGCGGCTCAAGCGGCAACAGGTCTAGGCCATTTTGCTCAAGCTATAGAGATACTTCAAAGCTTTGAATGGGAAGAAACAAAAGGAAAAACTATAATTAGGAAAGAGCCAATAGGCGTAGTTGGAATGATCACTCCGTGGAACTGGCCTATCAACCAAATATCTTGCAAAGTAGCTCCTGCTCTAGCAGCCGGGTGTACAATGGTCCTAAAACCAACTGAAATTGCACCTCTTAACGCAATGCTCTTTACTGAAGTCATGCATGAAGCTGGTGTCCCGGCTGGCGTTTTCAATTTGGTTAATGGTGACGGATTAACAGTTGGTGAAGCTATGTCTTCTCATCCAGGCATAGATATGATGTCTTTTACTGGATCAACAAGAGCGGGTATAGCCGTTGCTAAGGGTTCTGCTGATACAGTAAAACGTGTAGCACAAGAGTTAGGAGGCAAATCAGCGAATATCATTTTAGATGATGCTGATTTTGAATCTGCTATAACTGGTGGCGCTAGACATTGTTTTAATAACAGCGGTCAATCGTGCAATGCACCTACGAGAATGCTAGTGCCTGAATCTAGGCATGACGAAGCAAAAGAAATTGCAAAACGAGCAGCAGAAAGCACTAAAGTAGGAGACCCTTTCTCTGAAGATACAGGGATAGGACCTGTAGTCAGCGAGATACAGTTTAATAAGATCCAAGGCCTAATAGAAAAAGGCATAGAAGAAGGGGCTGAGCTTGTTGTAGGGGGACTGGGTAAGCCTGAAGGTCTCAATGCAGGCTACTATGTTAGACCCACTGTTTTTGCTAATGTTAATAATGATATGACAATAGCAAGAGAAGAAATCTTTGGCCCAGTATTGTCTATTCTTCCTTATGAAAATGAAGAACAAGCTATTGATATTGCCAATGATACTGATTACGGACTCTACGGTTATGTATCTTCTGGAGATCTTGATCATGCCAAAAAAGTTGCAAATAGGATAAGAGCTGGAAGTGTTGCTATCAACAACGCTGCAGCTGATTTTACTGCGCCTTTTGGAGGTTATAAACAATCTGGAAATGGAAGAGAATGGGGTCCGTTCGGATTTGATGAGTTTTTAGAAATCAAAGCTGTTATTGGATACTCTAGCTAAGAGATAAATGATAAAAAAGGCCACCTTAGTGGCCTTTTTTATACCTGGTTCAGAACCTTTTTTCCTTCAACAAACTTCTTAAAATTATCAATAAATAAATCAACAGCTCTTTGAGGTGCTCGAGGACCCCAGGCAGAGTCATGAGGGGTTATGTAACAATTTGATAATGTCCAAAGCGGAGAATTTTTTTCTAAAGGCTCTGGGTCTGTAGTATCCAAAGCTGCGCATAAGATTTCATTAGTTTCGAGTGCAACTGCCAAGTCAGCTTCATCCACAGCCTCTCCTCTGCCTACATTAATAAACATTGAAGTAGTCTTCATTATCTTAAATTGCTCCAGAGAAAATACCCTCATTGTTTCATCCGAAACGGGTAAACAATTTACTACAAAATCACACTTTGGAAGCATTTCATTAATTTCAGTGGGTCTAAATAACTGATCGAGATTATCAGATGCAACCGGAGTTCTTTTAGTTGCATAAACTATCATTCTAAAAGCTTTAGCCAGTCTTGCAACTTCTTGACCTATCCCCCCAAAACCTGTTATTCCTATAACCAAATCAGTTAACTCTCCTGTTGAAATCATCTGCTCCCACTTCTTTTCTTTTTGTAAATCTATATGAGCATCAATAGATTTAATAGTTCGCAGTATTTGAGCAAACACATAAGTAGCAATTGGTATCGCATGAATACCTCCTCCGTGAGAAAAGATTTTAGATTGCTTAATTAAGGATTGTGCCACCGGACTTTCAGTCCCTGCCCAGGAGCCTTGTACGAAAGAGCACCCATCAATAAGTTTAAGATACTTTTTATGAAATTCGGGATTTCGGAGGGCCCTAAACATTAGTTCATAAGAAACCAATGCTACATCTGGTTTTCCTGTTCCTCGGACAAGATTAGCTTCTTTGTCTATTAAAAGTATCTGGTGATCTTTAAAAGTTTCATATAACTCGTTTTCAAAGGCTGAGTAAGTAAAATCACTGAGACAAATCTTCATCTTTATTCTAAATCGCCACTTTCTCTCATTTCTTTTCTAATCTTAGTAGCGCTAATTTCAGTAATAGGTTCGTCAAAAACTTCTTCTTCAAAAACATAACCAACGCCACGACCATAAGTAATATTTACAATATTTGGCACAAGCATAATTTCATAATCCACCCCTTTCTTAAAACCATCCTTAGCCAAACCGTCTGAAATATTTTGACAAACATCATCCCATTTAAATGGGTTGTCATCTTGCCCATCTCCACCTGATGTTCCATGAACATCTCTTACTTGAATAGCAACTTGTCCTGTTTTAGTTATTGCTCTCTTAAAAAGCTCTTGATGTCCCTTGTGCCAAGGTTGCCATCTTCCTAACATTTGTACAGTTGGCTTCTTCCAATCAAACATTATTCTTTAATTTTTCTGCCAAAGTTATGTGATTTGTATCGTTCCATTCTTGAATTCTAAAATCACAATTTGAAGGTTCTTCAAATATTTTATTAGTATCTTCATATCTACCTTCTTTTATAGTATCTAGCCAGATCACAACATCAGGATCAAAAATATTTCTAGTTTCTTCAGTAGGGCAAACAAAATCACAAATCACAAATCTATTATGGAAAACTTCAAAGTCAGCAAGAGTTTTCATTCTTAAGCTTTGGCGAGTACGTCCATCATCGCTAAAATCCCAATCTCCAGCCATGCCTCTTACTTTATCTGCGTTATACCAAGCTGCCTCCAATAAAGGTTGCAGTCTTTCTGCTAAGTAAGTCTTACCGCTGCCCGGGAGGCCCATGATCAATATCTTCATTAATATCCTTTTATAAATTTGATAAGTTTTTGTTTAAAAACTTAATTCATTTTGAATCAATTCTTTACTGAGTCCAAACTCTTCCGGTGTGTAATCATGCTTACTCTTATGACCTCCGGTTGTTTTGGTCAAGTAACTTACCATACTGTTTTCTGTTTTAACATCCATATCAAGATTAAATTTATTATAAATATTCTTTGTCACACGGATTGGGTTGATGATGAGATCTTCGTAAGCTACATCAATTAATCTAGAAGGGTCTATGTTATTTCTAGTATTTGAGTACTTATTCAAAACATTCTTCCAAAACTCTAACGTTTGAGAGCCGATTAGGCTTTTATCTAAGGAATTAGTAAATCTAGATCTTACGGTTGAGGTTAAGCTGCATATAGAAGGTATTGTTTCGGAGGGGTCTCTATTTATATGAATAAACTTTGCATTAGGATAGGTCTCTAAAATTTCAGGTATGTGTTCTAAATGACACGGATCTTTTAGGAGCCATCGCTTTCGTTTTTCTTGCACCTCAAGGCACTGCAAGAAGCGTTTATGCCACTTAAATGCAGGTAAGAAATCACTCTTTTGAATGTATTTGTGATAAGAAGGGATGTTCGCCATGTACACGTAAACCATGCTTCTCAAACTAAGTGTTGTTATTAAAAGGCATTCTTCAGGGCTAGTAGATTCCATGTAATGCAGATCATCAAGTCCGGCTACAAATTTATTCTTAAAGTAAAGAATTAAGTTAGTTAGTAATAGTTTTTTCTTTTGAGATAAAGAACCTTTTTTTGATAAAGGCAATGGGTACATGATTTCCCAAAACAATGGACTCCTATGAGATTCATCTTGGCTTAAAAGATTAAAAAGGTGAGTTGTACCTGATCTCGGAAGACCCATTACAAATATGGGAGGTGATGGTTCATTTAATTCATTCGAGCTAACATAATCAAATAATTTTGCTCGGATTTTAAGATGGTTAGATATTTGAAATTTTGCACCTAAAGCTCCGAAGTAACTTAAGTTGGCTTCATTATTCAGAGAGCTAATAAGCATTTCTAAAGGTTCTAGGTAATCATCTTCTCCTAGATTTCCTTTAATAGAATTAAGAATATTTTCTAGATTTAAAAGGTTATTCATTTTTAATATTGATAACTTAATTCAACTTAATTTCTTAAGTAAAGATATAATTGAAAGGTGTCGGGAATTATAACTGCTTCTAGGTTACCTGACACGCCTTCAGGAGCATTGGATTAAATACATCAAACTAATGCTTCTTTAGGTTTTATTTAAGAAACAACCTAATTTGTCCACAACTTACTATCAGCTGCGTTATATTTATTAATGTCTTGTTTTCCACCAATATTAGCTACCACTTCAGCTGAAAGATTTGAGATTTGATATGCCTCACCGGATATAACCAAGGGTTCATAAGAAATCTTTTTAGCAAAACTCGTAATATATTTATAAGCCTGCCTATCATTCATTTTTCCTGAAGTTGACTTAATATTTACGCCCTTAATCTTTCCTTCTTCATTAATGTTGTAATTAAAATAAATCTTTGTTCTTCCTTTGCTCAGCCCTTCTATTAATCTAGAAGGACGAACATTTGTTGCAGTACAGAAAAGAAGTCTACAAATAACAGCGTCTCCTGCTTGTTCTTTTTTCCAAGATTTCATTTCACATTCTTGTCCTTCGCATTTTAGACATACGGAAGAAGCTTGCTCACGGAATTGCTTCATTTTCTGGAAATTATCCTGACTTAACTGCTTATCAATACTGCAATTAAGGTCTACTCCAAGAGCTAGACTGGAAAACATAAAAAGGGATAGGAATACCAGGTACTTTTGACTCATATAAAATTACTTATTTACTTATTTACTTATTTATTTACCCTACTACGTTTTGTGCTGTAGTCAAATATTTTATAAAATTTGAAAAGATAACCAATGAAATGAAGATAACTGGCGGAGAAAGAGGGATTTGAAGAAAATAAGGATGACTCTGGAATGCAGATTATTGGCGGAGAGGGAGGGATTCGAACCCTCGATAGGGGTTAACCCTATACTCCCTTAGCAGGGGAGCGCTTTCAACCGCTCAGCCACCTCTCCTAATAATCAGGACGGCAATTCTAACTTTCTATTTTCTATAAGGACAGTCATATATAAATATTAAATTTTAATGATTTTTTTGTGATTATTGTCAGCGCTAGTTATTTAATTTGATTAATTTACAAAGAATCAATAAAACATGTCAAAATGAATTTCATAGTTAAATAAACGTTAATTTCGTTTATAAGAAAAGGATTTTAAAATAAGGAGAGATAAATGAAAAATAAACAAGTAGCTTTAATAGCAATTTTCTTAAGTTTTGTTTTGGTGTCATGTACTGGCCAAGAAACTAAACAAACAATAAAAGGTTCGGCGGTCAGCGGTGTCTATGTTGAATACCTTTTTTGTGATTATGGTCCTGATATGTCAGATGAATCCTTCAATGGACTATTGAAAGATTGGAACAAATTATTGGATGACCTAGGACCCAACTCTGTTCCTAGATCTGTTGGATTAGTTCCAAGAATAGAAACAGACCTTTATGATCGCTTGTGGGTTTTAGTTTGGCCTTCAAAAGAAGCAAGCATAATAGGCTGGCAAGAATGGGTAGATGGACCCGCAGCAGATTGGACTGAAAAGACTAGTTCAATCATTTCTTGTGGAGCTTCAACCAACGGTCAAGTAGAAAATTATGGTTTTGATGTAAGTTTCTTAAGAGCGCCTAATGTTATAGATGAAGAGCCAGGTGGGGTTGTAGGATTTAATTTCTGCAGATACACCGAAGACTTTAAAGAAGAGCAATTAGTAAGTTCTTCTCAAGGATACAATCAGTGGCTAGATGCAGCTTCAGCAGCAACTGACAGAGAATCTTATTGGTATTCGATACACGTGCCTGATTTTGAAACTCCTATTCCGGGTTCAACTGCTGGAGCCTATGATTACGCCTTTCATCACGTATGGGACTCTGAAGAAACTAGGGTTGCAGGAGTTGCACTATTTGCTTCAACCGCACCTGCTGCTTCAGAACCGCAAGCTGATTGCAATCCAGAAATGGCACTCTACGATAGTATGATATTTCGCATGAATGATATGTAAGTTCCTTTAAC
>DQKS01000042.1 GCA_015660645.1 Gammaproteobacteria bacterium | reverse complement strand
CTACTGGAAAGTGAAAAAGCCCTTGTTATAGCTAACCAATATTCAGATTCAATTATTTCTACAGCGGGAATACATCCTCACCAGGCTAAAAACTATACCTCTAGTTACTTTTCAGAAATAAAAGAACTGCTTGCACAAGAGCAAGTAAGATCAATTGGCGAAACGGGTTTGGATTTTTACAGAAATTTTTCTACTCCTTTGGAACAAGAAAAAAGTTTTGAAGCACATTTAGAAATAGCTATTGATATTCAAATGCCATTATTTTTACATGAGAGAGAAGCCCACAAAAGGTTTCTGGAGATATTAAAACCTCTATCAAAAAAATTACCTAAAACTATAGTCCATTGTTTTACAGGATCAAAAGAAGAGCTTTTGGAGTACATAGATTTAGATTTTTACATAGGCATCACTGGATGGATCTGTGATGAACGAAGAGGAAAGCATTTAGAAAAGCTAGTAAATCTTATTCCATTAAACAGATTAATGATTGAAAGCGATGCACCTTACTTATTACCAAGAGACATGGGAATCAAAAACTCATCTAAGAATGAACCTAAATTTTTACCTCATATAGCTAAGAAAATTGCCGAGTGTAGAAGTGAAGAATTTGAATTATTAATATCTTCTATCTATATGAATAGTATAGGTTTTTTTAATCTCAAGAATTAAATTTTTGTATATCTTCTTCATTAAATGGCCATAAGAGTTCTTGATTATTCTTTAATAGTACAGGTATTTTATCCCAGTATTTTGTGTGTAACTCTCTAACTGAATAAATATCTTGTTCTTCAAACTCAACTAAACTGTTTGATAAAGAATTCAGCATAGTTTTTGCTTCATCACAAAGTGGGCAGTCATTACTTTTAACTAAAACAAGAAGACTCAAGCAACCCCACCCTGAGTTCTTAATATTTTAATTTGATCCGAATCAATACCTATCTCGTTTAAGATTTCATCAGTATGTTCTCCGGCTAAAGCAGGAGGAGATCTAACCTCGGAAACAGTTTTAGAAAACCGAGGAGCCGGAGCTGGTTGATCCAAACCTTCTAATTCAATAAATGTTTTTCTTGCTACATTGTGTGGGTGCTGAGGGGCCTCCCACATTGATAACACAGGAGCAAAACATACATCCGTTCCTTCCATCAGATCACACCATTCATCACGAGTTTTATTTAAGAAAACTTTAGCAATCTCTTTTTTAAGATCAGGCCAATTTTCTCTAGACATTTGATTGTCATAAATTGAATCTTCTAAACTAGCCAATTCTCTCAATAACTTATAAAACTGAGGTTCAATAGAACCTATAGAAATAAATTTTCCATCTTTACATTCATAAGTGTCATAAAAGTGAGCGCCTCCATCTAAAAGATTAGATCCCGTAGAATCTTGCCAAAAGCCAGAACCTTTCATGGAATAAATCATGGTCATCAGTAAAGCTGAACCATCAGTCATGGCGGCATCAACAACTTGACCTTCTCCAGAGCCTCTAGCTTCAAACAGAGCTGAAACCAATCCTAAAGCAAGAAGCATGCCTCCTCCGCCAAAGTCTCCTATTAAATTAAGAGGTGGAACAGGTGGAGAATCTGGTCGTCCTATCGCAGCCAAGGCACCAGATAAAGATATGTAATTAATATCATGTCCCGCTGCATCGGCTAAAGGTCCATCTTGTCCCCAACCCGTCATACGGCCGAAAACTATTTTTTTATTTCTTTCTAAGCAGATATCTGGTCCAAGTCCCAATCTCTCCATAACACCCGGTCTAAAACCTTCAAAAATAGCATCAGCGTCTTCAACAAGCTTCAAAACAATTTCCACCCCTTCTTGGGACTTTAAATCAACCGCTATTGATCTTTTTCCTCTATTAGCTGGTTCTTGTCTTGACCCTGTACCAGCGGCAGATACTCTATCAACGCGGATAACCTCTGCGCCTAAATCTGCTAAAACCATTCCACAAAATGGTCCTGGCCCTATTCCAGCCATTTCTATTATTTTTAATCCCTTTAAAGGTCCCATATGAATCTCCTAATAATTTTCCTCTTTTCCAAAAGGCTTAAAGGTTAACAGTAATTGAGGTAGAAGTGTAAGTGCCCCCAGCAATGCCATAATCATAGCGATAGATACAAAGAATCCAAAATAAACACTTGGAATAAAATTAGAGGTCATAAAAACCATAAAACCTAAAATAATAGTCATAGAAGTATAGAACATAGCCCTTCCAATTGTCCTGTGACTATTTAACATAGACTGACCATAGTTACCGGTCGCCTCAAATTCTGATTTAAATCTAAAGATATAATGAATTGTATTGTCAACGGCCATACCAACACTTATAGCAGCAACTGTTATGGTCATAATATCAAGAGGAATAGATAACCACCCCATTGAGCCAAGAACCACTCCTGCAGCCAATACGTTTGGCACCATTCCTATAGCTGTTAAAGAAAAAGATCTAAACAGCATTAAAAACATTAAAGATATAACGCCAAAAACTATTCCCAAAGTGCCTATTAGTGAACTAAAAAGACTCTGAAGCATATTGTTATACAAAACGGCTAACCCAGTTAAACGATATTCATCTTCTTTAAAATTGAACTTATCTTCCAAAGCAGTACTAATATTTTCTAGCAGCTCATTTCTATTTAGTCCTTCGGTTGACTCTAAAACCCTTGCTGAGATTCTAACTTGATTCTCATCTTCACTAATGTACGAACTTAAAAGAGTTTTTTTAATGTCTTCTGGGAGCATATTCTTAACCAAAGCTAAATCTAATTCAGACAGAGGCTCTCCATCATTAAGCTCTTCTGCTACTTTGATGCCACTCGCCACCGATAAAACTTTGCCTATCTCAGGAAGTTCATTTAAGTAATCATGCACTCCCTCTAACCTATTAATTGATATGGTATTCCACCAATAACCGTTAGAAGAAGAATCTTCAAAACTAAAATCATCAAATTCCTCTTCTTGCTCTTCATTAGAGAAACTAATTGGCGCTTCTAAAATTATATCGAGAGGCGATGTTCCACCTAATTGTGTGTCCAATATTTCCATTCCTTTGTATATTTCAGTTGAGGTTTTAAAATAATCTATGAATCGATTTTCCACTGTTAATTTTGATATTCCTGTAAATGCTATAGCCACTAAAAGAGCAGTTATTATAAAAATACTTTTGCCATTATTTTCTGTAAAACTAGAAAAATATAGAGTCATGCCTCTACTAAAGTCTTTCTCATCTGAGAGCGTCCTTTCCAACATTCCCATAACTGAAGGTAGTATTGTGAAGGAAAATATAAAAGCAAAGAAGATGCCAGCAACCATCATTTTTCCAAAATCTATAACAGGTTTAATATCACTTACTGCAAGAGAAGCAAAAGCAATCATAGTAGTTAAAGCAGTATAAAGGCATGGTTTAAACATTTGCTGGACAGTGTTCTTAATTAATTCCCTTTGCGTAATTAAACTATCTTTAGACGCTAGTTCTTGGTATCGCACAATTAAATGGATAGTCAGTGAAATAGTGATTATTAATAGCAGAGATATAAAATTTGAAGAGACAACAGTAACTCGCCAGTCCATCCATCCAAAAAACCCTACTGTAAATAGAGCAACAAGAAAACTACAACCTAGAGGTAAAGCAATCCATCTAAATTTTCTAAAAACTATTCCCAAGGTTAATACAAACATAGTCAAGACACCTAACCCAAAATACAAGAGATCGCTTTCTATAAAACTGATCATATCTGAAGCAATCATTGCAGTACCGCCAAGATAAATTGAACCCTGGCTTTTATAGTCTTCAAGTAAAGACCGAACTGATCTTATTAATTTATCCCTTTTAATAGTTTCCTGATCACTTAAATCTTGTATCTTTTTATTTACGACTTTAAGAGATTGATTAAGTATTGAATCAGAAGCTGATGATTCTTCTATTAGCTTAATAATTTCATAACGTTCTTTTACCGCTTCATCGTACAAAGGAGTGGCATCCAAACTTACTTGTAAGGCAGTAATCTTCGCGTCTTTACTAGAAAGTAACTCAGAGTATAAAGCGCTTGATTTGAATTCTTCTTTTGCTAAAGCTAAATCAATTGAATCATCTTCTATTGTTCTAAGGTTATCAGCTAATTCTGTTAAAGACATCTTGGGACTAAAAAGAAGAGGGGCATCCAAATAGCTCAAAACTGAAGAAACGCCATTGATGTCTTCAAGGCTATCCGATAATGATCTCACAACAGAAATTACTTGCTTTGAGAATAATTCTTCGTTCGGTTTAAATAGAACCACTAAAAAATCTGAAGAAGCATAATCTGAATTAATTTGTCTATAGTATTTAAGGTCATCATCCCCTTCTAGAACTAGAGAGTCTGATGAAGCATCTAATTTAAAATTAGATAGACTAAACATTGAAAAAACTAAAAGGGCAAAAATAACTAGAAGCACCTGAACAGGATAAGAAGAAACAAGTCTTGCATATTTTTTAGAAAAGAAATTTGATTTGTTCATTTAGTTTGTTTAGCAGATACTCCCATGTGTTGGTGACCTCTTTGTTCGGCTAATTCTATCTGTTTCTGCCGTTGAGCAAACCTTTCCTTATCTGAATCACTAGATTCCTCATAGCAAAACCTACAAGATACTCCTTTTTTATAAAACTCAGATTCTATTTCATCAGGAGTTAAAGGTCTTCTGCAGCCAAAACACTGAATAAAATTACCTACTTCTAAGGCTTTATTAACAGAAACCCTTTCATCAAAAACGAAACACTCACCTTCCCAAAGCTGATCTTTTAAATCAATTGAATCTAAATAGTTTAAGACCCCTCCTTCTAACTGGTAAACCTCTGGAAAGCCTTTACTCATTAGATAAGAAGAGGCAATTTCACAACGTATTCCTCCGGTGCAGAACATCGCTATCTTTTTATTTTTTGAAACTTCTAGATTTTTTTCAACATAATCAGGGAAATCAATAAAATTATCCATTTCTGGAACAATTGAATTCTTAAAAGTACCAATATCAGTCTCGTAATTATTTCTAACATCAATGATTAAAGTATCTGGATCGACAATTAATTTATTCCAGTGAGAAGGTTTAACGTGCTCACCTCTTCTTTTAACTGGATCAAAATCTCCATCAAGCGGTAATAATTTTTCTTTTAATTTTACCTTCAATCTTTTGAATGGAGTTTTTTTTGCTACAGACCATGTTGGTTCTATATTTAGATCATAAGAATTTAATAGATGAATTACTTTTTCTAAACCTAATAAAGAACCAGAAAGAGTGGCATTGACCCCTTGAGGCGTAGAAAAAAATGTTCCTGAAAGCTTCTCTTTAGTACCTATCCTTTCTATTTCCCTGCCAAGCCTTTTGAAATTATCAATATAGGTAATCTCATAAAAGGTAACAACATGAAAAGAATCCATTAGATTTCCTAAGTTTCTTCTGTTTTCATTCCCCCAAGACAATCGGGTGATTCTTGAGCAGTTTCATTTCTTTCTTTCCACTCAGAATCTGTAAATGTATGAAGTGAGATAGCATGTATTGGACCTTCAAGCTCATTGTCTATTTGCTTATAAATTAATTGGTGCCTTTTTACTAGATTAAGATTTTTAAATTTCTGAGAAACAATAACAATACGAACATGAGACTCTTTACCGGGCTCGACATTGTGCAAGTAACTCTCATTAATTACTTCAAGATGGCTGGGTTCAAGCTCTTGTGTGAGTTTAGTTTCTATTGAAGAACATGCCGACATAAGAATTCCTAATTAATTAAGTAATTTTAGTTTGTTTCTAGCTCAAGGAGAAATCTTTTACAATCTAAACCTCCTCCAAAACCTCCCAAACCATCCTTAGCTACTACTCTATGACAAGGAATAATAATAGGTAGTTTATTCTTTCCACATGCGGTTCCTACTGCCCTATAAGCATTTTCTTTACCTATATTAGAAGCTAGCTTTGAATAAGGAATGGTTTTTCCATATGGAATTCTTACCATTTCTTTATATACCTTGTTTGCAAAATTAGAAGCGTTAACCTTGTACTTTAAGGTAAATTTTTTTCTTTCACCTTTAAAATATTCATCCAATTCAATTAATTCTTTCGCGAATCTACCGTTAGATCTTTCTCCTTTTAAGCTCAAATATTCTATTCCTTGTAAGCTTATTTCTAGTAAAAAATCTTCGTCTGCAAGAAGACCTAGACTTCCTATGGGAGATTCATAATTTCTACTAAACAATTTTGAAATGCTAATATCTCCTAAACATCTTCTCCAGCTTTCCATACCTTTGTATCAGGATTTGCTGCATTTTCTTCATGTTCGTTTCTAGTTAGCGTATACCCTGTTACTAAAGACATGGCGCCACCAAATGCAATGATGCAGATTGGTATGTACCACAAGGCCAATGAGGCAAGAATTTCAGTTGGTACTTCACCGGTTGCTACTCCTCTTGGAAAAGAAATAATCTCAAGAATTATACCTGCAAAAGTTAGACCAAAACCACTTACCGCTTTGTCTGCAAAACTTCTCGCAGAAAATAATACACCCTCTTCTCTTCTCCCTGTTTGTAGTTGAATCTCTTCAACTAAATCCATCAACATAGATGATAAAGTTGCAAATACTATAATTCCACACGTAACATTAATAACTACATGTATACAAAGAACTGTTAGTAACCAACTACTATCATTTGAAGGGAAAAATGAAGAACCCGTGGTTAAATCTAAATAACGAAGGGCGAAGGGCAGTGCTGCAAAAATTATTTGGAATGCCCAAACAGACATAACAGTTTTCTTTTTTCCAAATTTATCTGATAAAAGTGGTGCAGCAAAAATAGCTATTATTGGCGATAAATAAAGACACAATCCTCTTGTGAGCATTTGATCTGAGCTCAGTCCCCAGAAATAACTATCAAAGTAAACAGCAAAAGCCGCTTCTATGCCGCCTGCCACAGCAGCAAGTAAACCTGAGAAAAATAAAAACATGTAAGATCTGTTTGAGAGTAGCGTTTCTTTTAATTCCATGAAAACTACTTTTATGCCTGCTTTTTTTATCTCGGGAGGTTCGATTAATTCAGGTATATGTCTATGCGTTCCTAAACTGGTAACCACAATGCCAATGAATATAAGAACAGCAGCAACAAAACCATAATCTGACCAAGCTTCTGGATTAAACCTTCCATCTGCATACTGTGCAGTTACATTTTGCGGTCCGAACCAAAACCAAACCAAGTTATAAGTTGTTAGACCACCAAACCACCCAAAGAAGTACCTAAATGACATTAAAGACGTTCTATCAACGTAATTATCAGTTAGTTCAGGGCCGAGAGAAACAGACGGCACTTCATAGAAAGTAATAAAAACCCTAATAATAATTGCACATATTAAAAGATAAGAAAATAATTGCATTTGACTGAGGTCGCTCGGAGGAGTCCACAAAAAGTAATAAGTAACTGCTACAGGTATTGCAGCAGCATACATAAAAGGATGCCTTCTTCCCCATCTTGACCTCGTTCTATCAGAATAATACCCAACCAGCGGATCTGTTATGGCATCTACTATCAACACAATATTTAATGCAACTCCTGCTAATAGTGGTGAAAGACCTAAAACTTGACTATAAACAAAAAGAACAAAATAACTAAAGCCGTTATTCTTAATACCAAAGGAAATTGAACCAAATCCATAAAAAAATTTAGTTCTAAAATTTAATTTAGATTTTTGAGCTACTTCTTCCATGGCCAACTATCTCCCTTTTTAATGCAGCATCAAGATAACTTAAAAAAAAGTAAAGACCTAAGGTTATTTCAATGTCTTTTCTTGTTTTCAGCGTCTTCTATAAAGTCATCCATAAACGAAGTTTTCTTATTTAAACTAACGAGGTCTTTCATATCCAAATTAATAGTCTTAAATGCTTTAGTTTGGGGTTGACTAAATAACTTAACATGGGGATCTTTAAAGAATGCTATCAATAAAGCTCCTGCAATAAAACCTCCTATGTGTGCAAAGTAAGCAACACCAACACCGTCACCGGTAAATGAAGCACTAAAAAACTGACTAATGATCCATACGCCTAGAACGATAAAAGCTGGAACCCTTATAACAGTTATAAAAATTATTAACCAAAATAAGACATTTACATTAGCTCTAGGATAGAGAATTAAATAAGCACCCAGTACTCCTGCAATCGCTCCACTAGCACCTATCATTGGTATTTCGGAGGTAGGATCTATTATTGCTTGTAAAAGAGCAGCGGCAATACCAGACAATAAATAAAAACAGATAAATTTAACTTTACCCATACTATCTTCAACATTATCACCAAAAATCCAAAGGAAAAGCATGTTACCAATGAGATGCATCCATCCCCCGTGCATAAACATTGAAGAGAAAATTGTTAAAAAAGACGGAATATAAGCTTCCTTCTCTCCTAATAAAGCAGCAGGAACAACGCCAAAATTATAAATAGCATTGTTATTTAAGTCAGTGGGCAAGGTGGCTTGCCACAGGAAAATAAAACAGGATATACCTATTAATAAATAACAAACAATGGGGCGATTAGTTGCTGGATTATCGTCAGAAAAAGGAAAGAAAAACATTACTCCTCGTCGACATAACCTAGATCTGAGACATGCACATTATGCTTAGTCCTGTCTATGTCATACATAAGAACAAGCAACGTTGAAATGAAAGGAAGAGATGCCCCTATTATTAGATGTATGAAAACAAATTTATTTATAACGTCACCACCGTATTTATCTGCAAGACTGACGGTTGGATCATCAAACCCAGAAACTGTTAAGATGATACCTGATAACAAAACTCCACCTGCTCCAACAAGCTTATGAACAAAAGAGCTCACTGTACCTAGCAAGCCTTCTTCTCTTCTATCTGTTTTCTTCTCAACCTCCTCGACAACATCCATCGACATGGAACCAATAAAAACAAAACCTAGAGCTCCCAGAGATGCCATTAAAGCTCCGTGAGCAGCCAGAAAATACCAAAGAGCATCCGTTCCGTTACCTGGAAGAAGATTTGTACCATAATAGAGATCTAGGAGTCTTAAAGCAGGAGGCAATGGTCCAACTATTATTGTAAAAATAAAGATACTTACAGCTATATTTTTTTTACTTCTACCATAAGCTATAAACGGAGCAAAGAATACGAGACTGATAACTGAGATAACTGTTATCAAAGACATAGGAGCAATAACTGCAGGGTCCCATTGCCAGAAAAATTCGTTGTAATAGGTCCCGACTCCTGATTCTAAGCCAACCAAAAGAGCATAAAAAACTCCAGAGAAAAATAAAACTATCCAGGATTTATTAGAAAGAGTCTCTATTGCTTCCCGAAAAAAGTCTCCTATATTTAAAGATCTCGGTGGAGGCTTGTACAAGTCAGGAATATTTCTATGAGTTCCTATACAAGATACAGCAGCACCTATAAAAATCCCTATGCCACCCCAAAAGGCCAAGATCTGATAGCCTTCAAGATCTACGAAGGATGTAAGCATGTATTTTTTTGCTAAATAATCAATGCCTCCTCCCCCGATCCAACCAAACATCATGCCCAAAGCAGCCAATCTATTGCGTTGATCATAGTCTTTGGATAACTCTGGGGCTAAAGCCCCTCTTGGAACCTCAAAAAGCGTCATTGACATTCTTAAGACAATTAACCAAAAAACTAACCTTAAGAATAAAGCCCCTTCTGTTATATCGCCTGGATTGGTGAGTATAAAATAATAAGATACAGAAAATGGGATGATAGACAGATACATAAAAGGATGTCTTCTTCCCCATCTAGTGTTTGTCCTGTCAGACCACATACCAATTAAAGGATCTGTTATAGCATCAAATACTAATGCAATGGATATAGCTATGACTGCCAAGCTTGCAGGGAGCCCTAAGACTTGGTTGTAGTAAATAAGAAGGAAAGTCCCTAGGAGATTATTTTTTATACCTACGGATATAGATCCAAATCCATAATAAAATTGAGTAAACGGACTTGCTTTGTGAGCTCTAATATCTCCTTCTGTCACTCAATTGTCTCCTTAATAAATATTTTATAGTGAAGTCAAAACCATAAATACTAAGAAATTATAAATATGATTTAACTACAGTCTTACACAATACCATTTCTC
This sequence comes from Gammaproteobacteria bacterium, assembly GCA_015660645.1. Lineage (GTDB taxonomy): Bacteria > Pseudomonadota > Gammaproteobacteria > Magnimaribacterales > Magnimaribacteraceae > CAJJAM01. Next base: position 46,846 of record DQKS01000042.1, on the reverse strand, counting down.
TTTGTTATATTACTACTACGAATTAAATAAAATAAGAAAGGTAAATTTATGTCAACATTAAATGGGAAAGTAGCAATTGTAACTGGTGCAGGAAGAGGCATTGGAAAGGAAATTTGCTTATACCTAGCGAAAGAAGGAGCAAGCATTGTTGTAAATGATCTAGGAGGAGCTAGAGACGGATCTGGGGGCGGTAGAGTAGCAGATGAAGTTGTGCAAGAAATTAAAGAACTAGGATCTGAAGCAGTTGCAAACTATGACTCGGTAAGTACTGTGGAAGGAGGAAATAATATTTTTCAATCAGCAATTGATGCCTTTGAAGGAGTAGATATTCTCATCAATAATGCCGGCATTTTAAGAGATAGAACTCTCTATAACATGGAAGAAAGTGATTGGGATGCAATTATGGAAGTGCACTTAAAAGGTCACTACAACTGCACAAGACCCCTTGTTAGGCATATTAGAGACACTAATAGAATGAATTGCAGAATAATAAACATGTCATCTGTTTCTGGCCTTTTTGGAAATTTTGGGCAAGTTAATTATGGTGCTGCTAAAGCTGGAATTGCAGGCTTTACAAGATCACTAGCGTTAGAAGTAGCTAAATATAAATGCACGGTAAATACCATATCACCAGGAGCTGCAACAAGATTAACTATTGATTTGATCGAAGCAGCTGGAAGAAAGTATGACGAAAATGATTGGACTCAAGGACCAGAGCAAATAGCTCCAGTTGTAGTATGGTTATGCACTGAAGCTGCAAATGAAATCACCTCTCAAATTATTCACTCTCAAGGAGGAATTCTTGGAATTATGCAGCAACCTGCAATTATAAAATCTTATACAACTGATGATTTATGGACGCTAGAGCAACTCGATCAACTCATTCCTGAACTGGTAGAAAGTAAAAAATATCACGATGAAGAAGTTGCCGAAAAAGGAGCACCTAAAAAAGTCTAATTTTTTATCCCAACCAAACAGAAGTTTGGAGCTCTATATTGGCTGAAGAGCTCCCAACCAATATTGAGTATTCATTTGATTCCACCTTCCAACATTTCTCTTCTTCATCCCAGTAAGATAAATCTTTCTCGGTTAGCTCAAAAGAACAAACTTTAGTTTCTGATGGTTTGAGTTCTACCTTTTTAAAAGCTTTTAGTTCTTTTAAAGGTCTATCGATATTTGAATTTTTAAGACCTACGTAACATTGAACAACCTCTTTTCCTGCTCTATCGCCAATATTAGAAACTTCCAACTCGAAAGCCACAACAGCTCCAGCACCTTTAGGAGGTACGATTCGTAAGTTTGCATAAGCATATGCGGTATAAGAAAGGCCGTGGCCAAAAGGATATAAGGGTTCAATATTTTCTTTTTCATACCATCGATAACCTATGTAGAGACCTTCCAAATAATCCATTTGCAAGTCTTTTCCTGGGTAATGTGCAAAGGCAGGAGTATCTTCTAATTGCTTAGGAAAAGTTGTAGGTAATTTTCCTGATGGATTTACATCACCAAAAATAATATCGGATAAAGAGTTACCAAATTCTTGACCAGGAAACCAACATTGAAGAATGGCCTTAGCCTCTTCATTCCATGGCATTGTACAAGGTGACCCCGTATTCATAACAACCACTGTGTTCGGGTTAGCCTTACACACTTCTCTAATAAGTTCGTTTTGCCTATTTGGTAATTCTAGATTTTCTCTGTCATTTCCCTCTGTTTCCCAATCAGAGTTAGTGCCAACAATTAAGATAACAGCATCAGAATCTTTAGCTAAAACCGTAGCTTCTTCCATTAAATCGTAAGGGTCAGGAGGTAGCATGCCTATGCCTACAGCCGGGAATCTTCCCGACCATTGATATTCAATCTCTAAATCATAGATCTGACCTTCTTCTAATTCATGGGAGGCTTGTTTTGGAGCGTTTCCCATTGAAAAGAATGTTTCGCCAGGCTCCTGCGAAGTCCAATTATCTATAATTACTTCTCCGTTAAGTTTCATTCTAGAAGGACCAATACTGTATATTTCAAATTCATGGGTACCGGAAATATTTGCTTCCAACTTGCCCGAGAACCTGACAGAGAGAGAAGGTTTTTCCATTTTAGAAATTACATTAAGACCAAACCCTCCTAAGGCCCAGAATTTATTGCCTGCCATGTATTCAATTGCAACTGGATTTTCATTAAAATCTTGATCTTCATAAAACTCTACTTTAAAACCTTTCTCCGTATTTTTATCAGTTGTAAGTAATTCACTATCTATTGCGGGAAGAAATTTATGAGTATGACAGCCTTGCGCATATGAAACTTCAACACGATCCTCTACAGCATTTCGGATTCCTTCTAACGGATGAACAACATAATGTGCTTTTAGAGCTGCACTTCCTCCCCCTAAATATTGTCCTTTCTTCGCATTGGGACCAATGACAGCGAGTTTCTTAATATTATCTTTATTAAGCGGTAATAAATTAGTATTTTTAAGTAGAACCATTCCCTCCGAAGCACTTCTTCTAATACATTTTCTATCTTCAGGTAAATCTGAACTTTTCTCTTCTCGTTCTTCAGGGTTATCTAAACGACCTGTAAATTCTGCAACTCTTAAAATCCTTCTAACTTTATCATCAATTATTTCCTCATTAACTTTAGAATCTTCTACTGCTTTAATAAGGTTTTTTCCCCAAGATTTAGCAGGTCCTGGCATCTCTAAATCCAAGCCTCCATTTGCATTGCCTACTGTATCTAACGCCGCACCCCAATCGCTTACAACAAATCCTGGAAAACTCCATTCTTCTTTTAGAATATCTATCAACAAACCTTCATCTGAACTGCAAAAGGTATTATTCAATTTATTGTAAGCTGACATTACAGATAAAGCTCCACCTTGTTTTACACCCATTTCAAAAGGCAGAAGGTACATTTCTCTCAAGACCCTGTCAGAAATATTCGAACTAATAAAGTGCCTTTGAAATTCTGTATCATTGCCCACAAAATGTTTAAGGCAAGCCGAAACACCTTCAGATTGAACTCCTTTTACATATGAAGTAGCTAGCTTTCCCGTTAATATAGGATCTTCAGAGTAGCATTCAAAATGACGGCCTCCCAGTGGGTGCCTGTGTAGATTGATAGTAGGACCCAACAAAACATCCGCATCTTTACTCTTTGATTCCCTTCCAATAGCTTTTCCTATCTCTTCTATGGATTCCTGGTCCCACATTGAAGATAAGGAAATAGCGCTTGGAAAACATGCTGCAGATGCCCCAGAAACAGAGTCGCCTCTAGCTCCAATAGGGCCATCCGTCATTTTTATTCTTGGTAAAGAAAGTCTTTCTACGCTCGTAGAGTGCCAAGCATCAGAACCTGAAAGTATGGAAACTTTTTCTTCGAGTGTTAGTTCTTTAATTAGAGCTTCAATTCTATCCATAGAATTATTCTGCTCTTAGGATTCAGTTCTAATATACGGAGAATTTTTAGGTTTTGAGAATACGTTTCTAACCATAGGTTCAAACTCATCTAGAGACATATTATCGTATTCAGGGTCAAAAGAATTTTGATCGTACTTTGCACAAAATTCAGCACAATCTTTCCAGTGCTCACTTTCTTTAAACTGATCTCTAGTATTTTTATCTAAACCTAGATATTCCCAGAAATAGTAACCTTGAAATATCCCGTGATGTTTAACTATCCAATAATTCTTTTCAGAAACAAACGGTTGCAACATGGTTGCTGCAAGATCTGCGTGATTCGCGGTTGCGATTGTATCTCCAATATCGTGCAATAAAGCGCAAACTACGTATTCTTCGTCTCTACCATCCCTATAAGCTCTAGTTGCAGTTTGAACACAGTGAGTAAGACGATCAACAGCAAAGCCACCCGTATCGCCTTCTAGAATTGATAAATGCTTAAGGACTCTATCTGGCAACCCTTTAGCAAAATCTGCAAAGTGTTCTCCTATGATTGCATAATCTTCTTCAGTACCATTTAGCATCTCAGTAAATGTTGCTTGTTTTAACATAATATCTCCCCTTTCTTAAGTAGTGCAATTATGCCATTTTTGTTAATAATTTGCATTTCTACTTTTATTTAGCGGTCATCCAGTTCTTAATTTTTTTTCCATGAGGATCAATCAAAACACCTGGATTCATAATCCCATTTGGGTCTGTTGTTAGCTTTACAGAATTAAGAATATTTTTAAATCCTTCGGTTCTTTGTTGATCGTAACCATTGGGCCTGTGATCTCTACCAACAGCATGATGGTGAGTTATGGTTCCTCCTAACGAAACACAAATCTCATTGGTAGCTAATTTTATGTCTTTCCAAACATCCAACATGGTGCTTGGAGTGGCGTACGCACCGTAAGTAAAATAAGGCGCTAAACCGTCCGGATAAGTATGAGTAATCCTACAAGTTACTAAAGCCTCTTTACCCGAAATTTCTTTAATGGCTTGGGCACTTCTTTTTTTAGCTTCTTCAATAAAATCATAAGCTTTATCCCAAGTTATTGCTGTTTCAAAAGTATCTTGAACAATGCCGCGTCTAACAAAACCTTCCCTAAAGTAAGGAGCTTTAATAAAGCTATTTCTCCAGGTACCTGAAGACCCTTTTCGGTGAGACTCTTTATCGGTTGATTTAGGGACATTAAACTCTCCACCTTCCGATTCTGCAATCTCAAGAGCCCTTTCTAACCAAGGCTGTACATCGTGATCAGCAGATTCAAATGAAAGCATTAAAACATGCACTGAACCGTCTCCAGCACCATTTACCATAGCTTCGTTAGAATCCAGCAATCTACAATTTGCAGGAAACAAACCAGACTGACTAATCAACCTTGTTGCATTTAATGCCTTCTTATAGTCAGTAAATTCAACTGAAGTAGATGCCCGAAAAGTTGGTCTATCTTGAAGTCTCATCCACGCTTCAGTTATAACCCCTAGAATCCCCTCGGACCCAATAACAAATCTGTCAGGGCTTGGGCCAGCTCCAGAACCAGGTAATCTTCTTGATTCAATAATACCAGAGGGTGTCACCATGCGTGTAGATTGGACGAAATCATCTATGTGTGTATACAAAGTAGCAAAATGTCCGCCTGATCTTGTTGCTATCCAACCTCCTAGCGTAGAAAGCTCAAAACTTTGAGGGTAATGTCGCATGGTTAGATTATGTTCCCTTAGTGTATTTTCTAGATCAGGTCCCAGGATACCTGCTTGGATTCTTGCCGATCTACTGTCTTTATCTATCTCTAAAACTTTATTTAGATTCCTTAAATCTAATGAAATTACACCCTTATAGTCTTCGCCTACAGAAGTTTCAACTCCTCCACAAACACTTGAACCTCCTCCGTATGGAATAACAGCAATACAATTTTCATCCGCCCAATCAACGATATTTTTTAAATCATTCTCAGTATCAGGGAAGGCAACTAAATCAGGAGGTGAAGGAAATTCTCGTAGTAAGGCTCTGGCAATATCAGGAAATGATTTTCCATAAGCATGATTTAACCTCTCATGAGTATCGTCGCTAAGAAAAGTTTTTAAAGAAGCAGGAATAGTGATTCTTGATGTTGGAAGCTCAATATCCTTAGCTTGAGGTATTGCTAAAGTATCAACTTTATCAACATTAAAATTTTGTAAAATCCTACTTTCAATAGAAGATTCTTCTTGAGCAGTAAGCACTTCGTCCATGTAGCCCCATCCCCAAAATTTTCTTAATTTCATAGTCACCTCTTTTATTTAAAAACCAATCTGAATGATTTATTGTACATAAGCATCATATCTCGCAAGTATCCACGGAGTAAACTTAAAGAAAGTGTTAGAATATTTTTCTATAACTGTACTAAGAAAATTATGGCAAAAAAATATAAAAACTTTTCAGTAGGTGACTCTATTTCTAAAAATAATGACTCGTATACAACTTGGACAAATGAGCTATTAAGAAAGTTAGTTGCTAGCAAAACTGTCATCAAACCTAAAGGATCTACTGGAGGCCATAGGCTTATACAGTCTGAAGTTGTTTATACTTTCTTGTCTGGATCGGGAGAGATGGAGATAGTTGAATACTCTAACCACGAAGCTGGGCACGGCACCAATCCAAGTTTTGGAATTGAACACAAGGCTACTTTGAAAGTAAAAACAGGTGACGTAATTTTGGCAGAAGAAGGTGATTATGTAAAAGTTAGAAACGTCGATGATCATGAACAATTAACTTACCTAAGAATATTTGATAGCGAAGGAGCTAGAAAATAGTATAAAAAAATCCCCGCACTTGGCGGGGATTCTAGAAAAGGGTATCTCAACCTCTTTTCAACTGCCAATAACTAAGACCAGCAGCCGGAACCGGGGATACCCCGTGTCAGAAGGCACCTCCTGTCGTTCCTGCTATTAAATAAATACTAATATTGATCACCTCCTTTGAAGGGAAACAAACAACCGAACACTCAATTCCCCTTGTAATAAATTGAATGCGGGACACCCGCTGTTAGATTAACAATAAAAAAACTTGTTCCCAAGTAATATCTTTATATTTCTAATTAGAATTTAAATCTAGCCACATGACTTGGTCATTCGTCAAAGTAATTTCTATAGCTGACAATGAACTCATTGTCTCAAAGAAGTTTCTTGGTCCTATTAGAGGAAAGGAAGGAAAAGGCTGATTGAGTACAAAAGCTAATGCAACTTGAATGGGTTCAACACCCAGCTCTTTGGCCAAAGTAAAACACCTGCTTCTCCTTTCTTGATTGTCTTTATCTCCCCAAACTCGGTCTTGCTCCTCTTGGTTTGGATTCGCTCCATGGGTAGCACCTTGGAATTCTTGATTATCTAGAAAAAACCCTCTTGCCTGACTTGACCAAGGAAATATTGCAACCTGCTCCTGTGTAAGAAAGGATTTAAAATCATCATCGGAGCAACTAATACAGCCCGGCCAAACAGGTTCAATCATTCTAGCTAAACTAAAATTATTACTTAAAACGCTAAAAGATTCCTGATTGGTTGATTTCGCATAATCTGAAGCTTCTTTAAATCGTTCTAAAGACCAATTAGATGCTCCAAATACTGTTATTTTACCTTCCTTCTTTAGTTCGTTAAGTAAATCAATAAACTCACCTACTGGAACCTCAAGGTTGTCTCGATGCAAACAATAAATATCTAAATAGTCAGTATTTAGCCTGTCTAGAGTTTCATCTAATTGAGGTCTAATTGCGGATGGGAAACAATGCGGAGTGTGAGCTCCTTTTCCTAAAATAACTATCTCCTCTCTGTTATTTCTTGAAGTTATCCAACGACCTAAGTACTTATCGCTTCGTCCATCATTATAAATATATGCTGTATCAAAGACATTACCACCTTCCAGGTAATAATGATCAAACATACCAAAAGCATGATTACTGTCAGATTGATTATCGCAGCCAAAAACCAATGGAAATAATCTTTTATCTAGACCAGCCAGGCTCTTATACTTAACTTTTTTCCTTTCTTCCGTCAGATCGACTCCAAGAATAGAACCAAACCTATTTTCAGGTTTATCATCCGGATAAACTACCCCGGCACCTTTTCTCCAAGTATCTAAAGCAATCATGTTTCCATGACTGTCAGAATGCGAAATAATATCTGATTCTACTTTTGATTCATTTAAGAGTTTCGTAAAATGCTCAATCTCTAGCGCATAAATATCTTTAGTAGAGATTACTTCATAATTAACCCTATTATCTTCTTGATCTGAGACAACTATAGTTGAGCGCCTTTTAGTAAACTCTCCACAGTGCCAAGGCTGATCTATAAATACAGTCTTTATGCCATCTGAGATAGTAACTGAACTTTCAGTCTTTTTGTTGACTGCTGAAGCTATATTGGCAATAGATCTATCATCGAATTGAAGTTCAGCAGACGAGTTAAGATCCACGCCGTCTGAATTAAGCTCTGCTTCTATTTTTATAGAAACAGGATTAGAGAATGCCTTTCCTTGCAAACAGCCTACCAACAATCTAGACATTGAAAGTGGATAGCAACCTATATCCATTATAGAACCCCCACCCAAATCTTTATTAACCAACCTGTGTGTATCCGGGACTTCAACTGAAAAACAAAACTCCGCATTAATAGTTACAGGACTTTTTAATTCTTTTTTTACAAGTTCTAAGATTTTTTGCGTTTGAGGATGTGTTTTGTACATGAAAGCTTCCATCAAAAGTACATTATTTTTTCTAGCTGATTCAATTAAAACCATTGTCTCTGTGGCATTTATTGTCATTGGTTTTTCACAAAGGACTGATTTCTTGTTATTCAATGACTTAAGAGCCCATTCGAAATGATCTGGATGCGGAGTAGCAATATAAATTGCATCTATTTCTGGATCTTCTATAAGAGAGTTATAACTACCGAAACTTCTTAATGAGTATTCTTTAGCAAAATTATCTGCCCTTTCTTGCGACCGACTTGCAACAGCTTTTAAACACGAACCATCAGCTTGGCTCGAAGCTTTAGCAAAAGCATTAGCTATAGAACCAGTACCCAAAATACCCCAATTTATCATCTAACTAGCTCTCTGCATTCAGTTCTTCCAATTCTGACAATAACTTTTTATGTGTTTCAGAATCTAAAGGGTAAAAATAAATAAATACAATGCTTAGTCCTACTCCCAATGCAGGTATTAGACTCATGATTGATTTCATAGAGGTAATAGTTTCAACAGTCTGAATTTCATCAGGTACAAAACCTATTATGGTCAAAGCTATAGTGTATATAGAAGCAGCAATGGCAATTGATCCTTTTTGCGCAAAGGTCATAAAGCCATATAAAGATGACTCACTCCTGATACCAGTTTTAACTTCTCCATATTCGATAGTATCAGGTAGCATTGACCAAAAAAGTATTCCATTAGCTCCTGCGCCTATACCCAATAAAGCAACCAAGACAAGTAATTCATTCAAAGTAGAAATTGGATACAGATAAAAGGCAATAAAGGCAATAAAAGTTAATGACATAGAGATTAACCAAGTTTTGCGCTTACCTATTTTATTTGAAATGAACCACCAAACTGGAATACTTAAAAAACCTATTATTGATCCGGTAAAGGCGACAGTGCCTTGATGTTCATGAAGGTCTAATCCATATTTAACGTAGTAAATTAAACTTTTACCAAAGAAAAGCGTGGTTACTCCTACAATTAAAGTGGCACTAAAAACTAGCCAGAAAGGTTTATTCTTTGAGACGGCAATTAACGCGTCATAGAGACTTCCACTGACTCTTTCTATTCCTTTACTATTAGCAGGTTCTTTTACAGTTATGAATGTTATAGATTGGATTATTAAAGCGGCAAAACCGGCTATAGCAGCCATTACTAAAAAACCTTTGGCTTCTCCTTCAGAACCTCCAACAAAAAATATTATCGGAAAGGCCAAAGACGTAATTAAGATAGTGCCTGTTTGAGCTCCCAACATTCTAAAGCCAGTTAAGTTCGTCCTTTCTTCACTGTCAGAGGTAATCCTTGGTGTTAAAGAAGAAAATGGAACACTTACAATTGTAAAACACGTTCTGTGTAAGATATTAATCAATATTAATGAAACTATTAATAACGGGCCATCGAAAGGAGGAACCCAAAATAAAAGAACAAACGATAAAGCAAGGGGAATGTTACCAAAAAGTAAATAAGGCCTGTATACGCCCCACTTAGTACGTGTTCTTTCTGCCATATACCCCATAAAAGGATCGGTAAAAGCATCCCATAACATTCCTATCATAAAAATTGATCCTGCTAGGATGGGTGAAATACCAACTACATCAGTATAGAAATACAACAGAAGAAAACCAACACCACTCCAGTAAAAGCAGATAGCGGTATCGCCTATACCATAGCCCAAGCGTACTTTAAGACTAAGTTTTTTAGAAAAAGATTCAGACATGAGAATCTATAAGCCTTGTGTAGTTAAAAAAGGCTTAATTTACGTTAAATTTTATCTAAGCGATAGGTATTACCACCAAATAGAATAAATAATGGTTAAAATCTTTGAAAACTTACCCTCTTCCTTTTTAATCATTTGTTTCTAATTCTTTATAATCTTATTTTTTTTATTACGTATATGTATTGCTTGCCTATTTACTGCCAAGGCGGCTTCATGCAATGCTTCTGAAACAGTAGGATGACTGAAAATAGTTAAACCTAAACCTTCAGCGCTTACACCAGATTCCATTGCAACAACCCCCTGCTGAATAATATCTGCAGCAGAAGGACCAAAGGCATGCACACCAAGAACTGTATCTGTTTCTTTATCAGCTATTACTTTTACAAAGCCGGTGGTTTCTCCAGCAGCCAAAGCTCTTCCATTGGCAGCAAAAGGAAAAGATCCAGTTTTAAAATCAATTCCTGCTTCCGATAATTCCTCTTCATTTTTGCCTACCCAAGCAACTTCGGGATGGGTATAAATTACAAACGGGACAAGGTCATACTTTATCTCTGCATGTTTTCCTGTTATTCGCTCTACAACCATTATTCCTTCTTCAGAGGCTTTATGGGCCAACATGGGTCCTCTTACAACATCTCCAACAGCCCATATATTTTTAACCAAGGTTTCACATAAATTATTTACTGGGATAAAGCCTCTTTCATCAAGAGTTATACCGCAATTCTCACCAAGTAGATTAGCGGTATTAGGTTTTCTACCAACTGCAACAATTAATTTATCTACTTCTAATTCATGGGATTCCTTATCGTCTTCAAAAAGTACTTTTACTCCTTTAGCACTTGATCGAGCCGCAGTAACTTTGCACCCAAGGTTTATGTCTAATCCCTGTTTCTTTAATTCTCTCAAAACATCCCTAGCAATTCTCTTATCTGCCATAGGTAAGAATTCATCCATCGCTTCCAGGATAGTTACTTTTGATCCAAGTCTTGCCCAAACACTTCCAAGCTCAAGTCCAATGACTCCAGCACCAATTATTGCCAATTTTTTTGGAACTGAGTCAAATACCAAGGCTCCAGTACTATCAACTATATTTTCTTGATCAATAGGTGCTGTTGGAATATCAATTGGGGATGAACCACTCGCAATAATTACATGTTTAGTATTAATAACTTCGGCTTTTCCTTCAAAAGATACCTCAACTTGGGTTGAATCTAGAATTTTGGCTTCGCCTAATATTGAGGTCACCTTATTCGCTTCGAATAAACCTGAAACGCCTGAAGTTAACTGAGTAATAATATTATTCTTTCTGTTCATCATCTTAGAAAGATCTAATTTAGGTTTATTAACTTCAATTCCATGATCAGAAAAGTGATTAAGAGCTTCGGCATATTTGTAAGATGAATCTAATAAAGCTTTTGAGGGAATACACCCAACATTCAAGCAAGTACCTCCCAACAGGGGTTTGCCATTTATATCAAATGATTTTTCTATACAAGCAGTTTTTAACCCAAGTTGCGAAGCTCTAATTGCAGCGACATAACCAGCAGGACCACTTCCTACAATAACAACATCATACATATTTCACTCTCATGAATTTAATAATAACAGTTTATAAAGTTTAATTAATCTTTGGTAATGAGCAACAAAGTAATTTCTTTTTGTCATAAGAATAAGCACTCATTTTTTTTGAAATCTACGAAAATCCGATCCACCTCCCAGAGGCAGCAACTACTGTCCATAGAAAAAATGAAGAAAATCCTAATAAAGGAATGAGCTTTCCTTCCTGATTTTTTAATACTAAAGGATTTCTTACTAAAAATGTAAATGCTATTCCGATTACAAGGCAAACCATCTTGATCCAGAAAGCTCGGCTGTAGTAACACTTAACAGCTTCACTTAAGAACAAAGGCACACCTGTTAATACTAATAAATAAAACCCGAATTTAAACCACGTTCTAGTCTGCCTTACCACATAACTAATTTTTTCCGTCTTTAAGATAAAACCCATCAATCTAAAATCACCTAGAACTACTGATCCTCCTAAAACGGCTAAACCAAGTAAATGAAAAGATTCAATAATAGGAAAGAGCCAGGTTGAATCCCTAATGTATTGACCTATGAAGGAATCTTCGAAAAAGTAGAATAATTCTATTATTTGATTAGATTCCATCTATTTCTTCATATAATTGATATTCAACAACACAACTTGTTAAGAAATTGATCCATTCGGTTTGCGGTTGCCTGTCACAGTCAAACCAATTATAAGCTATTAACCGACCCGAAATTATTACCAAGGACCAGATGAACAAAGAGGCAACTGCACTTACTTTCATAGTAGTTGGTATGAGAGAGTCTTTATCCCAATTTTTTGCCTCTTTAGACATTCTTTTGTGAAAAAAAAGAGCATTTAAACCAGCGACTAAGATTAAGAAGATTTTTATTCTAAAAAAGATATTTTGATAATTTCTAATAGGTATGGCATAAAATAAAAGTAATCCTGTAAGGCTCATTAAACAAAAGCCTATTATGGTTAAAGGTAATATTTTTTTGTTCATTTCAGCTATGGAGAGATCTCCAAACACTTTTCCAGTCAACCTGAGGTCAACGAATATTAAAGTTCCAAAGAAAAAACAGATAAATAGAACATGCGATGATTCTATCCAAGGATATAAATAAAGGGATTCATGAAGTGCAATACTCCACTTTGTAGTTGCTAGCCACTCTACAAAATTTAGCATCTTATTATAGGCAGATTATTTTAATCTTTCATGTAGGTTTGATGACAAGCCACACACACTTGATACAAATCAGCGCCTACTTTAAATAGCTCTTCAACATCTTGCCTTTCAGCTGCTTCAAAGGCTTTATCACCAACTACCTTCAATAAACCAGAAACAGTAATCCAAGCCTTACGATTCTTCGATATTTCAGGTCTAGAAAGAAGAAAAGCGCTTTCAGAAATTACCTTAGCGCCGTAAAGCACTTTATCCCATTCCTCTTGATTCTTGGGTTCTAAACTAAATTCTCCTTCTTCCGTAATAACAAACCCTGCCGAATCCCATATAGCTTCAGCTGCTGGATCAAGTAAATGGGCCATCAAATCGTGTATCTCAGAATGATCTTCTTCAGTAGAAAAAGAGAGAAAGGGTATAAACAGCAGAAGGAATAATAAGCTGAGTTTACTAATTCCTCGAGAGAAAAGAGTCATTATCTTCTTTCTCTAGGGTCTGATCCGTCTTTGGGTGCTCCTGTACCAGAAGAGCCCATAAATACTTTTCTACCATCTGGAAAAGTAACATCCCTGCCATTAGCAATGCATCTTGGTAGGCATAACTTTCCTTTGCTCTGATAGCCTCTCACTACAATGACAGTTCCTGGCGTAATTGTTTTTTTGTTTATGCCGTTTCTTATTAAAGTATTCGGAGTACCTCCTTCAACCATCCAGACTGTAGTTTTTCCACCTTCTTTAACTTCAACATGGACCCAGGCATGAGGATTAATCCACTCAACCTTTATAACTTTGCCAGTTATATTGATTGGAGCATTAGGATCAAACTCTGCAGTAAAAGCATGATGAGAACTTAAATAAGTGCTCATACCAAATATAAGAATAAAGTATATCGCAACGATTTTGAATATTTTTTCCATAATTATTTCCTTTCTTCTGCTCTTGCTCCTGCAAGAATATTTGCCATTGCATAATTGCCCTCGTGGCAAGCGTATTCATATATTTCGCCCTGCGCTGCTCTTAAAGGCATCTCCCCTTTCCAAGTATCTTTATAAGCTCTTTTATCATCAACTTCGAACTCATATAGAATTTCATTATCGCCTACCCTAGTAAAGCGCTCTATAATTTCTGCATCTTCCATGACTAAAATTTGATGTCTTATACCGGCTCTAAATTTCTGCTGAGGATGATGATTTATAGTTTTAACAACCAAAGTATTACCTTCCCAAGTACCTACGGAGTCTCCTAACCAGGGTTTCATATTATTAGGATTATGATCGGATGCCAACCTGATGATTCGAGCATCATGATTCATCTCCACTAAGATCATCACATACCCTGGAGATTGTACAATTTGGTAGTGATTATTGTAGAGGACATTTAACATGGGCGGACCGCCGCTAGAACCAAAACCAACTAAACACCTTTCTCCTAAACTTCTCTCTTCTGGGTGGTTAGCCTGAGTAAACATTTTATAGATGCCGTAAGCTTCTAGGCCCCAACGCGTATACCTCCTTGGTAGCTGCCCATCTTCTGGGTAAGTTATAATTGAACTTCTGTATTGACCGTCTATTTTAAATAGCTCCGTACCAGGATCCATCCAAGCTACATTGTATCCGCCTACATTTTCTCCTGCTTGCGGGGATTCTCCTTCTTCATAAGGGTTATCTACGGCTTGCACAAACTGATCAGACATTTCTCTTGCTATACCAGCTTGTTTTTCACTAACAACGAGTGTGTCATAAAAATCTGGTCTTTCTAAATTTGTTAAGCTTGCGTTTGTCCAAGTTCCTTGTAGATCTGGATCACCAAACCAAGTTTTTGAATTCTTCCAGCTTTCTTCTGAATATAAGTTTCCAATTCCCACGAGAGAAGAAATTAAAATTAATTGAATATATTTTTTCACTTCTCTTTTTCTCTGGCACCTGCGAGGATATTTGCCATTGCATAATTCCCTTCATGACAAGCGTATTCATAAATACGATCTTTTTGTAATCTCAATGGCATTTCTCCCTGCCAAGAACTCTTGTATAAGTCAGGATCATCAACACTAAAACGATACATTATTTCAGTATCAGATATTCGTTTAAAAAATTCCGTTACCTTGGCATCCTTAGATATTGCAAAGTAATGCCTTAATGCCGCCCTATGAATGTGTTGGTAATTAAAATTTCTAGTTTCTACGACTAAAGTATCTCCTTCCCATCTGCCAATTGAATCACCCATCCAAGGGTCAATTAATTCTGGTAAATGACTACCTTCTAGTCTAATAATTCTTGAATCGTGTATCATTTCAGCCATTATCATTACGTAACCTGGAGACTGAACTATTTGATAATTATTGTTATAAAGAACATTCATCATTGGCGGCCCAGCCGATGAACCAAAACCAACTATACACCTTTCTCCTACCCCCCTTAACTCCGGATGATCTGTTCTTTTAAAGCCTCTCCTATAATCTTTAGCAAAATATTCTCTTCTTTTTTTTTGATCCCAAGGCAACTTACCATTCTTTGGAGAAATAATTATAGATGACCTGTAGACGCCATTAATTTTTATCAGCTCAGTACCTGGATCCATCCATGCAGTATTGTACCCACCTACATCTAATCCTGCTTTTGGCGTCTCTCCTTCCTTTAGAAAATTATCGTATTCATCGCTTCCTTTCGAAGCAATTACAGAAGCCTTTCTAGCTTCATTTTTATTAACTTGAAGCGCTATAAAATTATCCGGACGTTCCAATGTTGTTAAAGTAGAATTCGTCCAAATTCCTTGCAGATCAGGATCGCCAAACCAAGTCTTTGTAGTTTGATAAGACTCTGAGTGAGTAAATGCAGATAAAGAGATTAAATATGCCCCTAAAAGAACTTTTAGAGTCTTATTTAGCACGCCATTTTCCATATAAAAGCTCTTCTACAAATTCAACACATTTGAATTGTTGTAATTGAGAATCTTCTCCTATTCTTTTATATAAATTCATTTTAATTTTCCAAGGTTTTGTAAATACCTCTTCATCTTCAATGATGGCTTCGTATTGCATTGTATGATTATTTAATAGAGTAAACCGCTCAGTTACTTTCAATTTATCGCTATGAAAATTTCCTGAACGATCAAACCATGTTTGATCATTAAATCCTGAAGCCTTTACAATAAAAGTATCTTCTTCCCAGAACCCCCAAGATTGGCCCATCCAGGAATCAATAGGTGCTTCTCCAGGGTCATCTAGATAAATATTTCTTACTGCTCCAGCATATTCGTAAGCAAAGAAAATAGCCTTCTCGCTGTGAAAAATTTGAAATGGATAAGGCATGTAAGTGGCTCTTGGTACACCTGGTAAGTAACATTTAATTTCAGGATCAAGCTCTAGCCAATTTTCTTTATTCTTATTTCTCTTTTTCAGAGCTTTTTTTGTATAAGGTATGGTTCCACCTTCAACTACACTAAGACCTGCTGGTACAGCGCCTACGGCTCCTAAAGCTACAATACTAGGATGAGGAATGGGAACAACTGGTCCTTCAACTAAATCAAGCGCGGCGCTTGCTGAATGAGCTTCTAGATTATAATTGGCAGTGTTCATCACTTGCCAAACGCCATTTAGATCAGGCTTATTATTAGGTCCTTTAGGAATATCGGAAGCAGATATATTGTAAATACTTGTAAGAAAAATAAATAAAAATGTTCTGAAAATAAATAAAAACATAAGCTCTCCTGCTTCTAAATATTAACTGAAGGTAGAAGAAATCACACTACAAAACTGAAAATAAGTGCATACAAAAATATCCCTATTAGAGATCAAAGACGGGACTCCTATATAGATTTATTCTTAGAAGGAATATCTAAATTACCCAGTGAATCTAAATAGTCCTGGTTTTGAGTATTAGAAAGAAAAGGACTTGGGTTATCTCTAAAACTTTTAAGAGGCTGACCAAGTCCTTTTAGCCCTCTTTGTCTGCACCTTTTTACCTTCTCAAAATCTACTTCCACAAGAATTATTTCATCGCCTATATTTGCCTCATGCAAAATTTCTCCATCGGGCCCTACGCATATGGAGAGGCCACATCCCTGATTACCTCCAGCATTAACGTCTATGTAATAACATTGTTGTTGGGCAGCTGTAGCTCTTGCCATCGCTTTTTCTACATCGCGATCACAGGTGTCGGTTAGACTTGGATGAAGAATTACTTCAGCACCATTCATGGCTAAAGCCCTACTGGATTCAGGAAACCATAAATCGTAACAAATATGCATGCCAAAACGTCCGGCGCCAGGTACATCAAAAATACATGCTTCATTGCCTGGCGACACGCCTTTCTCATAAGGCAAAAAAGGGTAAATTTTAGTGCAAGTAGTAATTAATTTTCCTTCAGGAGAAATAACTGGAGCTGCATTTGTTATCCGACCATCCTTGTGGTCATAAAAGGAACCTGGGACATACCAAATTTTAAGTTCGTTAGAAATTTCCTTTAATTTTGGAAGGTATTCTTCAAGAGAATGTTCTACATTCTGACTTGTTCCTCCTGCTGCCAATTCACTTAAGACAACCATTTGAACCCAAGGAAACCTTGCTACTACCTCTCTTGTTTTTCTTTCCAATAAATTAAAATTGTTAGTATATTCAAGGCTTAGTTGAACTGCTGCTATTGAGAAAGGCTTCATATTAAGACTGTATCATAAAGTTAAGAACAAAAAGGCTTCAGGTCATTTGCAAATTTAACTGCTTTATCCCATTCAAATTCATCGCCATCACTAAAGTAATAATAAACAGTGTCATTAGGCAGTAAAACTATAGTGATTCCACCAAAACCTGACATAAAAGGTATCCATAAATCCGAAGGGCATCCAAATTGTTTGCCTGAAAATTTCTTGGCCCAAAACCCCTTGTTGTAATAGAGCACATTTTTAATGGCGACAAGCCCATGATTATCACTGTTTTTTTGTAGAGCATTAAAAAGGATACCTTGCTGTACTTCTTTTTTCTTACCTAAAAAATACTTGCCTAGCTTAACCACATCATCTGAAAGTAAAAACATACCCATCTCAGCGTAAGGTTGTCTCATCTCGTCTATGCTTCTTGTAACTTCATGAAGCGAATCGCTTAGACCTAAAGACTTCCAAAGGGGAACTAATAAATTATAGTAAATATCTCCTGTTGGATCTGCCTTCGTCTTGTAAAAGTTATTTAAAGCAGTTCCTAAAATATAAGTATCAGAAGAGTGATACGAGAACTTTTTTCCAGGTATAGTTTTTTTCTTGAAAACCTTACAAGAAAAATTGATTTTATCTTTATGTTTATAGAGTTTTGAAAATCCTTCTTTACTTAAATACCAATCTTCACTGTAAAACTTCTCGTATTGATATTGTCCCGTAGCCATATCTAACATATTTTCAAAAGTAACTCCCCTCCACTTCTTTGCAGAGCATTCTGGGACGTAGTCACTTATAAATGAATCCTTAACACCTGGGAAGTCAATTTCTAATAAGCTCATGGCATTTGATGCAAAGATAGATTTAGCAATAGAAAATGAAGGAACCAATAATTCGCTACAATAAGGGTATCTACCTTTCCTGGTCAAACACCCACCTCTATAGTGAAACTCTCCGTCGTAGAAACCATAAATCGTCATATTCTCTGGAGTAACTTCCTTAGCAGACCCCAAATATTTAGAAGACTCACCAAGCTTAGAAATGGATTTTAGTGGTATATTTGATTGGCTCCATTCCTGATAACTTATACCGTCAATTGGCTTAGAACTTTCAGTTTCTGATATAAAAGCTTCAAAAGAGCCAATTAAATCAAACTTAAAATAAGAGCAAGTTTCACTCGCTACCTGATAAACAAGATTTGAAATGCCTCCGCCTTCTGTCATATCAAATAATACGACTCCGTTGTGGACGCAATTTTGATTCTTCTGAATAAGAGAGAAAGGGAAAGAAGACCTAATATTACCGAATTCATCATGCCAAACATCTCCAACACCGTATTGGACATCCCAAAACAAGTTTGCCGTAGATCGCAAAGAGCGAGAATCCGGTACGAATTTCGAATTCTCTATGGAAAATTTAAGCTTTATTCTAGGTAATTGTGACAATACCTTAAAATTTTTATTTATCCCTAAAGTATCCTTAAGGATCTTATATTTAGATTCAGCAGGGGTTTGTTTAGATTCTAAATAACCATAAATAGATCCTTGAAATTGTTTTGCACTAATGGGTTTTTTGAAATGGGTAAATTTAGAGAAAGTAAGTTTAGATTTAAATTCCGGATCAGGCCACAAAAGAGGCTCTAACGGATTATAAGAAAATATAGAAAAAGAAATAAAAAAAACACTGCCTGCAAGAAAAGCTTTCATAAAATAATAAAAGAATCTAAACATAAAAATCCCCAACAAAGAAAATTGAAGAATACTTTAACTTATTATGGCTTTAGATGACGAATTTCAATTGCATCGGCTGAAATTTCAGATAATAAACCGGAAATAACTACAAATTTCATGGGTTCTGTTGGCTCAAGTTCTCTCCTAAGAAAGTTTAGAATAGAAGAAATATTTTTTTCATGGTTTTTGCTCATTGCAGAGTAGTAACCATTAACAGAACCTGCGAGAGCAAGGTGTTTTAAAGTCTTTCTATTATTACTAAAAGCAAATATAGGCGTCCTGAAAGGCTTAGCATTAGAGACAATCTCAGCCGTACTGCCGCTTCTTGTAATAGCAATAATCCCGTCTGCTTTTATAGATTGTGCAATGCTTTTAGCAGCTATACCTAGATGTTGCCAATCGGTTGACGCTATAAGCTTATCTTCATACCCAAGGGTTCTATGTTTCTCAGTTTGATGGGCTATTCTTTTAATGAACCTTACGCACTCTAATGGGTATTTCCCAATAGTAGTTTCTCCGGAAAGCATGACTGCATCAGCTCCTTCATAAATAGCATTAGCAACATCAGTTACTTCTGCTCTAGTGGGTGTGGGATTTTCGATCATTGATTCTAGTAAGTGCGTTGCGACGATTGATCGTTTCCCGTAACGAGCACATGTAAACATAATCTTGCGTTGTATATTTGGTAGATTTGAAAGATCAGTTTCAATTCCTAAATCTCCTCTAGCTACCATAACCCCGTCAGAACATTGTGTAATCTCATGAAGATTTGATAAACCTTCTTGGTCTTCTATCTTGGAAATAATCTTTATCTTTTTAGATTTACTTTTTAAAATAGATTTAAGATCCTCTACATCAGAAGCATTCCTAACAAAGGATAAGGCTATAAAGTCAACATCTTCTTTTAAACCAAAGGCTATGTCAGTTTTATCTTTTTCAGTTATAGAAGGAAGATTAATTCTAATACCGGGTAAGTTTACATGCCGTTTACTTCCTAATTTACCGCCATCCATAACTTTGCATTGAAGTTGATTCTCAGTTTTATTTAATACCTTAAAATTCATCAAACCATTATCTAAAGATATTAGTGTTCCTACTTTTACACTATCTATTAGCTCATCGTAATGCACACGTATTGAAGTCGATTCCACATCTGATTCATCCCTTACAGTAAAAGTTATGATCTCACCTGGCTTTAAATCAATTATGTTATTAGTCTCTCCCGTTCGAATTTCAGGACCTTGAGTGTCCATTAGGATTCCAACAGGGTTAATGATTTGTGTATTTAATTTTTTTATTCTGTCTATTATTTTTTTAGCAGTTTTATGATCAGAATGAGACATATTCAGCCTAATAACATTCATTCCTGCCTTTTGCATTTGTTTAAGAACAGCAAAGCTTTCGGTGGAAGGACCGATGGTACAAATAATTTTTGTGCGCTTAAATTCCATATTCTTTGAGGGCTGTCTTTTAAATTTTTAGAATTCTACTTTAAATTACTCCTTAAGGTTCTTATTTTGTAATTTAAAATTAATTCTCTTGAAACAACTCTTGCAAAAAAAACAGGCCACTGAGGGCCTGTTCTTCTTTTTTAACTACTTAGAATTTATATCTAATATCAACTCCGTAGTGTCTTGGTGATAATGGGGAACCAGTTTTTCTATAGTTCTGCTCATCACTAGATGTGCTTAATGAATAAATACTTTTATTATTCATTAAATTATTTATATATAATCTAACTGATAAATCTCCTTCGTTATTCCACCAAGAAGCACTTAAATTTGAAGTTTCTCTTGCCGGAACTTCATCAAGTTTCCTCTGAACTCCAGAAGCAGAGAATTCTCCAGTATAAGAATGATTCAACCATAACCATACTGGACCTATCTTAGTGTCTAACTCGTAAGTGGCTCTTAAAGTAAATTTAGTTTCAGGAATACCCTTTAGAGGTCCTCCTTTTATATTTACCATATAGTCTTGCACAAAAGAGATATCATCCGTAGCACATCCAACATAACCTTGAGTACACGTTCCAAAAACAGGTACAGGTATCTCTGGATCATCTATAGTCAATACAAAAGTATCTTCACCATACTCAGTCTGTGTATGACTGTAGTTACCAGAAAGCGTTAACTTATCTGAAGCAGCGTAGTTCATTTCTATTTCAAAACCTTCGTTGGTAATACCATCGGCATTTCCAACAAAATTTGCCCCAGCTCCTCTAATTGGATCAAACTGTTGCACTTCATCTTGATAGCCATTGTAGTCATAATGGTAAATCGATGCAAAGATCTGCAAAGTATCATCTAAATGCAAGCCTTTATAGCCAAGCTCAACCGCTTCTACTTTTTCTTGGTCGTACGAAACTAAAACTGATCCGGTACCATTTGGTATGCCAAATTCATCTCTAGCATCGTCTCTTTGACCAGAAATACCGAGAGCATAACCACCTGATCTAAAGCCTGTTGTAAAAGATAAATACCATAATTGATTGTCATTGGGTGTGTAGTCCACGTTTACCCTAACGTTAGTATCATCCCAACTATCCTCACCACCTATAGTACTGGTATAACTGTAAGGTATACCCTGCCCCGTTCTCAAAGGCGTAGCACAATCCAAAGCTCCTAATTCGCAAGTTGGCGTTATAGGGGCAGCTGGATCAATTGAACCAGGATATATGGCACCGGCTGGAATAATTCCTGCTCCAGCTAATCCAGTTAAATAGGCAATCATTGCAGGATCATAATTATAGACAGCATTACCCATAGCCACGTTCGTTGCTGCTGTAGTAGTTACAGCACCGCCAATTGGTATGTAAGGTTGTCCCATCAATAAGTTTAAGGCTGGTAGGTAACCGCCCACAGGGCCTGCAAATAACTCCGTGTACCCTCCTCGTATTTCTAAAGCTTCTTTTTCGTCTTCGGCATATCTAGCTCCCAAGACAAGAGAAAACTCATCATTTATCATCCAAGTTGCTTGAGTAAAATAAGCCACAGCATCAGTTTGGTTTTCATTGGTGTGACGATAAACAGCTCCGGTTGAATCTCCTTGCCATCTTCCGGATATAGTTGTACCCAGAGGGGCCTGTCCTAACCTAACGTGAGGAGTCAACGCATCACTAGGCCAACCCAACACTCCCATAACAGTAGTTCCGGGAGCTCCCATAACTATCCCATATGGATATAAATTTTCAAATCCGACATCCATGATTCCATAATTGGCTGCATTTAAAACTCCTGGCACGTTATTGTTCAATGAATAGTTTTGTTGTCTATTCTCATCCATCATGAAAAGACCAGAAGTAACTTCTATGTTATCTCCAAGCATCCAGTTAATGTTTATTTCATGAGTAGTCATGTGAACATCTTCTAGAA
Organism: Gammaproteobacteria bacterium; assembly: GCA_015660645.1. Classification (GTDB taxonomy): domain Bacteria; phylum Pseudomonadota; class Gammaproteobacteria; order Magnimaribacterales; family Magnimaribacteraceae; genus CAJJAM01. The sequence continues at coordinate 24,490 of DQKS01000042.1, read as the reverse complement.
CAGTATCTCTGTATTGAGAGATTACACTAGGAGATTGGTCTAAATCTCTATTAAACGTGTAACCGTAATCTACATATCCATACAAGTAAGTTATGTTTGTTGTGTCATTTACATCCCAATTAAATTTAACTTGTTGACCATTTTGATCGAAACGGGTATGTGCGTTGGCACAATTGTTATGAGGCCAATTACAATTTTGATCGTTGTTCGGATTAACCATGGTTGTGCCCAAAACACTTGGTCCAGTTAAGCCATAACCTGGGTTTAATCTATAAGGAAAACCGGTTATGTGAACACCGGGTATTCTCGGCGCACCATAACCCACTTCTCCCGTGATGGGATGAACAAATTTTACAGCACCTGGGGTAGTTGCAGTTGCTGGTCTTATGCCATAAACAGCATCGGTTCTATTTCTAGTTCCTCGATTAGGTCCATAACCTTCAGTAATCAGAGAACCAGTAGGAATAAATCTGTCAGAAACTCGGTCGTTTGCTCTTATTTGAAAGGACATATCTTCATTGATATTCCAAAGAAGCGTCATAACATAATTCGAATCGTTTAGTGAATTAAGATCAGGTCCCGTTCCTATATTGTATTGATCTCCATCCCTTTCAATTTCTGCAACGGTAAATCTATAGGCCAATGAATCAGTCAGAGGACCGGAAGTCATTGCATAATATTGTTGCATTCCATCATCACCCACTACTGTTCTAATCTCACCTTCTGAATCAAATTTAGGGGCTTTAGTAATGTAGTTAATAGCTCCACCTATCGAGTTACGTCCATAAAGAGTTCCTTGAGGACCACGAAGGACCTCAATCCTTTCAACGTCGTAATAATAGTTCTCTGATGCAGCAATACCAAAGTCAGGAGAATAAACGCCGTTATAGTATGTTGCGACACCGGGGTCTCCTCCTAGTGCTCTAAAATTCCTTCCCACGCCACGAATCCTTACATCGTAAGCATCTCGCGTTGTTGCTGGTAATTGATCCATTAAGTCATCAGGACCCTGCATACCTAGATCTTCAAGCAAAGAAGAATCAAATGCTGTGATAGACATAGAAGTATCTGATACAGTTGACTGACGCTTTTCTGCGGTAACCACTACTTCTTCAATACCACCTCTTTTTTCTTCTTCTTCATCAGCTGCAAAGCTAAAAGAAGAAAAGGCCATTAGACTAGAAATAACAATAAAGTTTATAGAATTCTTATTCATTTCGACTCCCCAAAAACTTCTTAAATATTAATACTAAGAAGTGTGATTAACAACAAGATCCTTACAGGACCCATCTTTGTAGAGTAACTATGCCGAAAATAGTCTTGATGGTCAAATTATTGTTATAAAGACAATTGTAGTGTTAATAATTAATTTTCAATTGAGGCAGGAACTTTAGAAAATAAATAAAATAAAGCGCTTGAAGTTGCTGCAATATTTAATAAAGTCACTCCATAAAGCTTAAAATTAACCCAGGTTGGTATATCTGAAAAATAAATAAAATATAAATTAATTGTCCCAATTACAAGTAAGCTTACTCCGATAAAATAAGTAACATTAACCCATGCTTTTTCAGGCACTCCTTTTAATTCAGGACCTATTGAAATAAACATCCTTTTTAAAAGAAAAGGTCCTTTTAGAAATAAAGACCCTATTAGAATTAATGCGAGTAGCCAATGGATAATTGAAAATTTCCATTGTAAAAATACCGGGTCTCTTAATAATAAAGTTAAAGATCCTAAAGGTATCAACAAACACCAAGAGATAAACAAAACTTTACCTACTTCGCCTTTAACTATCTTTTCTAATAAAACTTGCAAAGTAACCAAAACCATAAGCGCAGCAGTTAACGCTAAAAAATCACGTGTTGAATACCAGACAATTGCTATAACAACAAAAATTAATAATGGATTATTAAAAACTTTTAACAAGAAATTCAATTTACAAACTCCGTTATGCCTTAATGATAGATAATTTAAGTACTAGTTTAATATTCAAAAAAATAAGGTATATAATTTTTTATAAAATTAATACCTAAAATGTTGAATTTGTTCACCAGACTTACTCATCTCAGTCATAGAATTTATTCCTAACTCTAAATGCTCCTTCGACCATTGCTCTGTAACCTCTTTATCGGACTCTTCAGTTTTTACCCCATCCGGCGCCACGGGAACATCTGAGACCAACAAAAGAGCCCCTCTGGATATCTCGTTATAGTGCCCAACTATGAAGATTGTAGCTGTTTCCATATCTATACCGATACAAGTAGTCTCCTTAAGGTGCTGAAGAAAAGGTTTGTCGTGTTCCCAAACCCTTCTATTAGTAGTATGAACAACCCCTGTTCTGTATTCATAACCTTTTTCAATAACTTTCTCTGATACAAATTTATGAAGTTTAAACGAAGGAAGTGCAGGAACCTCCGACGGATAATAATCATCACTAGTGCCCTCTCCTCTGATGGCTGCTATAGGTAGAATAAAATGCCCTATTTCACTTGTACTCTTCAAGCCACCACACTTGCCTAGAAATAAAACTCCATGTGGATTACAAGCTATAAGTAAATCCATAATGGTTGCAGCATTTGGAGATCCAATACCAAAGTTAATAATGGTCAGGCCATCATTATTTGTGGCTGCCTGCATAGGTTTTTTTTCACCATAAATATCAACCTTAAACCTGTTAGAAAAATTTTCGACATAATCAGAGAAATTAGTTAAAAGTATATTCTGACCAAACTCTTCTAATGGCATGCCCGTGTATCTTGGCAACCAATCTTTTGCAATTTCTAATTTATTATCCATCCGTTAGATCCATTTCTTGTATTTTATCCTACTCTGGACTAGATAAAAGTGGTAATTTTGTCAATTGTATAAACCAAAATAAAAGTAAAAATAATGAATATTATAAAACTTGATCAATTTTCTTTAATACTGGGAAGATCTCTATTAGGCTTGTATTTTCTTATTCCAGGCCTTACTAAGATTTTTAACTATTCTGATACCCTTACCTTAATGGAATCCAAAGATGTTCCACTTGCTGAGATTGCTCTTCCCCTAACTATCCTTATTCAAGTAATTTTTAGTTCAAGCCTTATGCTTAATAAATATTTAAGACTAAGCTCTTTAATCCTAGCGACCTTAACAGTATTAATTAATATCTATATTCACGATTTTTGGAATCTAATAGACGACCCTGCACAAGGACACGAGCTTCAAAACTTTATAAAGAACTTAGCAATAATGGCTGGCCTTATAATTCTTTCGACCAAAGAAAAAACAGAGAATTATTAATTTAAAAAATCTTTTATATCCTCATACAACGCTTCTGCAATATAGGGTTGAGCCTTCGAATTAGGATGAATTCCATCCGGAAGCATCAGGTCTTTGTTTAAAGCAATATTTTCTAACATAAAGGGTATATAAGATATACCCGTCTCCTTTGAAAGATCTACATAAATTGACTCAAATGCATTCACATACCGTTTCCCATAATTGGGTGGGAGTTTAATTTGCATTAAAAGAACTTCTAAATGTTGATCTAGTGCTTTAGATGCTATTGCTTTTAGATTTGATTTAATTTTTTGAACCGGGTAACCCCTAAGCGCGTCATTTCCACCAAGCTCTAGGAGTAGAAGATTGGGTTGATGCTTCTTTATAAGGTATTCAACTCTAGACAAGCCTCCCCCTGTAGTGTCGCCGGAGACGCTGGCATTTATAATAATCCAATTTGCAGGTCTTATCTTCTCTTGAAGAATATTAGTCCAACGTTTATTTACATCTACTCCGTAGCCAGCACTGATACTGTCTCCCAATATTAGAAGCCTATGCTCTGCGTTTGAAGAGAAATTATGAGCAGAAAAACTTATTAATAGAATTAGAAATACCGTTTTCTGAATGTTAAAAATTTTGATCATATCTTAAACCATCATGGATAAGGTGTTATACTATAGTAACACACCTAATTAATAGAGGCAGAATTCTGATGATACTAAAAACTAGAAATCTTAAAAAAGAAGTTCTATCAGGTAATCAAACCCTAGTTATTCTCGACGATATTAATCTAGAACTGCAAGAAGGAAAATCTCTAGCTATAGTTGGGCCTTCAGGTTCAGGTAAATCTACCTTACTAGGTTTGCTAGCTGGCTTGGATACAGCTACATCGGGAGAAATATTTTTAAATGGCAATTCATTGCATGATCTTGATGAAGAAAAAAGAGCAAAAGTTAGGAAAGACAACGTGGCTTTTGTCTTTCAGTCCTTTGAACTTCTCCCTGGATTAACTGCTCTTGAGAACGTAATGTTACCTTCGGAACTAAAACTATCATCAAATGCTAAAAAAATTGCTGAGGAATATTTAGAAAGAGTTGGCTTAAAAGATAGATTAGAACATTATCCAAGGCAGCTCTCAGGAGGAGAGCAACAAAGAGTTGCAATAGCCAGGGCATTTGCTTGTGAAGCAAAATTATTATTTGCTGACGAACCTACGGGCAATCTAGATCCAAAAACAGGCGGGAAAGTTTCGAATCTATTATTTGAAGTAAATGCTGAAACCTCAAATGCCCTTGTAGTAGTTACTCACGATCCTCAATTAGCAAGTAAATGTGACGATCAGATTGATCTGAAAGAAGGTAAAACAATCTCATAATGGTTCAATCGCTTTCATTTAAATTATTTTGGCGAGAACTAAAATCCGGCCAGCTCAACATGATGATGCTTGCTTTGATATTAGCCATCACTTGCGTCTCGGGTATAGGTCTTTTTACCGATCGACTTGAAAAGGCCCTGCAATTACAAACCGCAGAGTTTTTAGGAGGAGAATTAAAATTTGAATCCAGTCAGGAGATCTCTTCTAACAACCTAGCAGTAATAAAAAGACTAGATCTAAATCAAACTAAAATGGTTTTATTTGCTTCAGTTATAGCCTCTCAATCAGAAATGCAATTTTCATCCATTAAAGTTGTAGATAGCAGCTATCCTCTAGCTGGCCAGCTTCAATTAGAACCTCCCTACAATGAAAATAGTCGCCTTAAACAAACCCCGCATAAAAATAGTGTTTGGCTTGATAAGCGCTTACTTGATTTGCTCCATGCAAACTTAGGAGACAAAATATCTATAGGCGATGCAGATTTCACAGTTACTAATGTTTTGGTGTCTGAACCTGATCGAGGTTCCAATAATTATGCATTCGCTCCAAAAGCAATTATTGGCATTAGCGATCTTCCTCAAACAAATATTATTCAGCCCGGTAGTAGAGTTAGATATGCTTACCTTTATTCAGGTCCCGCCGATAACTTAGAAACTTTAAATAAAATATTTGAAAGTATAAAAGAACCCGGGGATAGAATTACTTTGGCCAATGACAATGAAGGTTCATTAGGTAAAACTATTGAAAGATCGGGTAACTTTTTTCTATTGGGTAGTTTATTGGCTGTGCTGATGTCGGCCTTTACCATTGGGATTAGTACGCAAAAATTTTCAAGACGTCATGTAAACTACGTAGCTATCCTAAGGAGTTTAGGGATGAGTTCTTTTAATTTAAAAATACTCTATTCCTATGTATTTTTGTGGTTGTCTTTATTTTCTCTATTTCTGGGCCTTTCTGCTGGGTGGATAATACAAAAGGCTTTTACCAACATTCTAAGTTCCTACTTTCCTACTGACCTCCCATTGCCAGGCTTGGAACCTTTATTTGTAACAGGACTCACGGTTTTGTTGTGCCTAATTGGTTTTGTCTACCCTCATATAACTAAGCTTATACAGACTTCGCCCCTAAGCATCTTAAGACGAGAAAAAAATTCTTCTTTGAAAGCACAATTTCTCTATCCCCTAATGTCACTTTCTTCCATGTTTGCACTACTTATTGTATACACAGGACAACTGGTACTATCTTCTGTTTTATTCCTTGGAATCATAAGTGCTTCTATATTAGGCCTAGGAATTATTCTTCTTATCTTTCAGAATAAAAAACAAGAAGGTTTGGGAGCAAGTAGCCCTATAAGACTAGCATGGTCGGAGCTTAACAGAAGAAAAGTTAGCAATTCTGTTCAAGTTCTAGCTTTTATGATTGCCATTGGATTAAGCCTTATTGCCTACACTGCTAGAACAGATTTGCTCTCTACCTGGGAATCATCAATTCCTGAAAATTCACCCAATAATTTTGCCATAAATATAACGAAAGAAGAACTTGAACCAATCAAAAAATTTATGACTTCCAATGGGTTAGAAGTTAACCTTTTTTTTCCTATTACCAACGCTAGACTGGAGCGCCTTTCTTCCGATCAAATATCAGAAAAAGATTCATTAATTGATCGCTCTTTTAACATGACTTGGGCAACCAAGCTTCCTAAAAATAATAAAATTATAGAAGGTACTTGGTTTGAAGAGTCCAACCAAAAGGGTCTTTCTATCTCAGACGAAATATCACTAAGATACAACCTTTTTGTGGGTGATAAAGTTAAAGTCATTCTTCAAGGAGATGAAAAAGAGACTTTTATTCAAAGTATTAGGACTGTAGATTGGGAGAGCTTTTCGCCTAACTTTTTTGTTATTGGTCATCCTGACTTATTTTTAAATAGTCCTTCTACCTACATAACTTCTTTCTACGTTCCGAAAGATAAATCCAAAACTATAAATCGATTTATTTCAGAATTTAGAACGGTTTCAATTTTATCAATAGAAGAAATCATTAAACAGGTATCAGAAATAATTGATCAAGTGTCCAAAGCGTTAGAAGTTATATTAATTTTAACAATCCTATCGGCTTCTTTTTTAGCAATCTCTACGCTTCAAGATGGATTTAACCTTCGACTCCATCAAGCTGCTATTCTCAGAACTTTAGGGGCGAGCAGTGCACTATTACGAAAATCCATCCTATTAGAGTTTACTTTCCTAGGAGTTTTATCTGGAGTATTGGCAGCCTTTCTAGCCCAAGGCGGAATCTATTTTATTGAGACAAGAGTCTTTGAAGTTGCCGCTAGCTTACATCTTGATTTATGGTTGATAGGGCCTTTTGCAGGTTTTGTCTTTATAGGCTTTTCAAGCTTAATTTTGATTAATTCTATAACCAAGAAAAGCCCAAAAGAAATTCTATTTGAATCTTAAAAAAAAACCCGCCTAAGCGGGTTTTTTTTATTCCTCAAGCTTTTATTCAGCTCCAAATCTATAAGTGAAAGATAGTCCACCCATTCTTGGTAAAGTTGGAGTTATGGATCTTTGATACCCCAATTGCTCACCATCTGAAGTCATATTTCTAACTCCAAGCTTATTCATGACATTATTTACAAAAGCCATAATTTCTAAATTCTCTTCAGAATTTGTCCACGTTGCTTTAAGGTCTAAACGATCAAAAGAGGGGGAAGTATCAAGAGCTAATCCACTATCATCCCAAAGAATACTATCCGTCCAAGAATACCCTACTAAATAGTCCATTCTTCCATCAGATAATTCTTGAGTGACGTTTACATAAGCAGCTGCTTTTAACTCAGGAATCCTTTGCATTTGCATGCCCTTCACAGGTACATTCCTTTCACGAATGGAGTAAATAGAGCTAGGAGCGTACGGGTTATTGTCATCAATAACACCCGAGGTTCCAAATGCATCATAAGTTTCTTCTGAAAAGGCAGCATCGGTATAACTGAAGTTTCCACCAACCAAAACATTAGGTTGTGGCATGTAGACAAAATCAATCTCAAAACCGCTTGTATCAGCTTCAGGCATACCTCTTACAGAGGTACTAGTACCACCTAAAAAGCTTTCAGAACTGTACTGTGTATGAATATTTTCATAGAGGTATTGATAAATTGAAGCATTTATTTGCAACGTATTATCAAGATGAGAACCTTTATATCCTAATTCAGTAGACTCAACTGTTTCTTTATCATACGCAGGAAAAGCAGAGAAATAACCTAAGTTAAATCCACCTGCTCTATAGCCTGTGGTATTAGAAAGATACCAAAGAGCATTATCCGTTGGTGAATAATCAATGTTCACTCGATAAGTTACGTCTTCATACTCATTTGACATACGCCTATGAATAGATCTACTCATAGGTATTCCTCTAAATCTAATAACGCCATTTCCCGTCGGAGTTCCGTCTGCGTTCAAGGCTCCTGTTGCTTGGTTATAAGCAAACAGCCCTTCTGGGGTTAGCTGACTCTCGGTATAAAGAAAAAGGTTTTCTTGAGCCACTTTTTGGTCTTCGTGCCACGAAGCTCCAACTGTTACTGCCCAAGTTTCATTGATCTGATACTCGGTCTGAAAATAAACTGCATAAGCATCTGTTTTGTTTTCAGTTTGCCATAAAAAGGTTGAACCGACAGAAGGGTCTGGCCCATGTCTAATAGTCGCGTTCTCTCCAGTCCAAGGACCTTCTAAGAAACAAGTGTGCGATAAAGTTGGATCACTAAAATCCGGAGTTGGTACAAGACCAAATAAATTAACAATTCCACAACCAACATCCCTAGCCGAATAAGGACCAACCATGGTTTGTGAAGCACCTACAACTGGTGCACTACCCACAATAGGTCCAAATAATGCTTGTGCAGTATACCAATCTGTAAAGGGACTACCTGTAGTTTCTATGCCCAATGCACCCATGATTCCATAATCAGCTGCTTGGCCATAACGACGACTATCACTACCCTCGCCTGTCCAAAAATCTAAATCTTGATCGATTTCATTGTGGTATTCAAATGCACCTACAACTATGTCCCAATCATCGGTTATGTCCCAAAATACTTGAAGCTCATTTTGCCAATTCTCATTTTCTTGCGCGGCATGGAATTGTTCATCTAAAACTGGGTTGCCTGTTCTATCATCATCAGTGACCCTAGTGTAAAGATAATCTGTGTAAGCTCCGATGTATTTGATAGTTAAATCATCTCTTACATCCCAAGCAACATTAATAGTTCCTGCAGAATGACCAAAATACTCATCATTAAAACCATTAGTTGATGCTAGAAGGTCTTCGCCTCCCAAAGAGGGCACGCTAGCGCCGTCACCAAAAATTGTTGCATCTAAAATAGATTGGTTATATCCGTAGGCATAGTTAGGTCTAGCAAAACCACTACCCGTAGGATCTACACCAGGCACAAGGAATTGCGCATATCTGACAATACCGTTGTGATTGAACTTATGCACATCGTAACCACCAACAACACAATTTGGTGTTGATCTGTCTGTTAGACTCGCACAATTGACACTTGGGTCAACCGCTCTGTAACCATGTACCATAAGATCATTGTGACGCGTTCCACCACCGTACTCACTCGTTACAATTAACCCTGCGCCTTGAGCTGAACCAAGTACTCTTCCATAACTTCTGTTATTCCCTCTTACATCAACAGTAACATCATCGTTTTGCCAACGAAGAGCCATGGTGTAATTTTCATCTGAGTAACTATCAAGATTGTCACCCAAACCTAGGTCCTTAACTGTTCCATCTCTTTGTCGACTAGTAGCTATAAATCTAGCACTTAGTTTGTCAGTAATAGGGGTGTTTATAACTCCATACATCTCGGAGGTGCCGTGAGATCCCACTAGGGTTCTTACTTCGCCCCCAAATTCACCGTGCGGTTTTTTTGTTATAAAATTAACCGCGCCGCCTATACTGTTTCTTCCGTATAGCGTTCCTTGGGGTCCTCTTAAGATCTCAATTCTTTCTAAGTCATAAAGACCATTGTCTGTTGACGCAATACCAAAATCTTCTGAATAAGCTCCATCATTGTAGGTTCCAACTCCTGGATCTCCTCCCAATGCTCTAAATACCCTACCGATTCCACGTATTGAAATATCATACGGCTGAATGGTTGTAGCAGGTATGTAGTTTTGAAGGTCTTCTTGGTTTCGTAAATTGAGCCCTTCTATTAATGAGCTATCAAAAGCTGTGATTGATATAGCAGTATCTTGAATCGAAGCTGCTCTTCTTTCAGCAGTTACGATTACTTCTTCTATCCCACCAGTTGATTCATCTTCATCAGCTGAAAAAACAGGAAACGAAAACAATCCTACTATTAAAAAGTATGTGAATTTTTTCATAAACCCTCCCCAAGGTATTTATTAAATTATTATAAATTGAATTTATAGCCATTACATAAGTGATAACTACTCAATATAAAGTGCTAAATTAAACGTTATTCTTAGAACTATCAAGGAAAACATCAATTAAATAACTTAAATGGTGTAGTAAGAGTATACGTAGCCCACTAAATTGTTCGCTGCATGAAGAATAATGACCAAAAATAGAGAGTTATATTTCCATCTAAAAAAACCTAAGAAAAGACCTAAAACGAACAAAACGGCTAAAATCTTAACTTCATACTGAAAATGCATAAGCGACCAAGCCAAACTAGACAGGCCAATCGCAGCCCAGTTACCCAACCTAATTTTAAGTTGTGAAAATAAAAACCCTCTAAAAATAAACTCTTCCAAAACAGGAGCAACAATAAGGGTAGTAATTATTCCTAAAATTATAGGTTCAGATAGCATAAACCTAAGGAAAGACTCAGGCACTTCTACCTGTAACACCCTCATATAGACTTCTTCTAAAATTAAAAGCAAAGCCAAGGCAAAAATAGATCTAAGAAGTACTGACTTGTGAAAAAGAAATAGACCCAATTCATTTTTTAAATTGATACCTCTTTTTCGCATTCTCCAAACCATGAAATAGATAATAAGAGGCGCTGAAAGTATCATTACTAAATTAGTCTTAACGGGATAAAGTATAACCTTGCCTACGAAAGACATTTCTACTTCAATGGGATTTTGGTAGACCCAATCTCCGACAAAAGAAAGTAAAATATCAAATGGAACTGTAAAGAAATTAAAAATAAGAAGTGAAAAAGCTAAAGCCCATAAAGGATTAAAATTTTTTACTTCTTGATCTTCCATAAGGTTTACGAACTCAAGTATACAATAACAAACAGACAAGGTTCTTGTTTTCCAAATAAATACAAGTGTTTCTATTATGGGTTTACTTAGTTATGGAATAACTTATTATCTAAAACTATTTTACACAAAGATTTTTTATTCAATTTCCTAAAAGCAACGTTCAAGAAAAGGTCGGTATTGAATAAAAAAATTAAAGGAAGGTATGGCTGAAACAAAAGTTATAGAAAAAATAAATGCTTCGTTGGATCTTGTTTGGTCAAATCTTGGTAACTTTGCTGGCCTAAAACCGGGATCGGGTATCGAATCTGTAGATTACAAAGGCGAAGGAGTGGGCATGATACGTTCCATTCATTTATCTATTGGAACTGTAGAAGAGAAGTTAGATCATTATGATCCTGAAGCAAAAAATTACTCTTACTCTATAATTAACGAAGACTGCCCTTTACCTTTTTTAAATTATTCTGCAACAGTACAACTTCTTGAAAATGATGACAACACTACTACTGTGGAATGGACTGGAAAATTTGAACCCAAAGGCATTGAAGAGTCAGAAGCTCAAACATTGGCTTACAACATGTATTCTAACGCTATTAACGGAGCTAGGTTAGAGTTAGAATCTAACTAGTTTTAACAAACAGCATTTTAATTTTATGGGACGCGTATCTAACAAAGTTATCATAATTACTGGAGCTGCTTCAGGTTTAGGAAAAGCTGATGCCATGCGATTATCGGATGAAGGGGCTAAATTAGTTTTGACAGACATTAACGTTCAAGACGGCAAGCAAGTCGTTAAAGAATGTAAAAATGAAGCTTTATTTTTGGAACAAGACGTTAGCCAAGAAAATTCTTGGTCGGACTTAATAAAAACAACAATATCAGAGTTTGGAAAATTGGATGTTCTTATTAACAATGCCGGAATAGCTCAAATAGGAAATATAGAATCTACCACCACCGATCAATGGCGCGATATTTTAAGAGTTAATCTTGATAGTGTTTTTTTTGGCTGTCGGGCTGCTATTCCAGAAATGTCAAAATCTGGCGGGGGCTCTATTATTAACATGTCGTCAACAACGGCTTTAATTGGCTTGTCTCCCTATCTTGCTTACTCAGCTTCAAAAGGCGGAATTCGATCAATGACTAAATCAATAGCCATCCATTGCCAAGAACAAAAAAACAATATCCGATGTAACTCGATTCATCCTGGCAGTATCTTTACCCCAATGGTTGACGACGCTCTTAAAAACCTTGTAGGTATAAAACTAATGGAACAAGAAGATCCTGAAGCGACGCGCAAAGCAATGGGCATTGGAGAACCTCTAGATGTTGCTAATTTGGTCTTATTTCTTGCTTCCGAGGAATCTAAACACATCAATGGAGCAGAGCTGGTGATTGATAATGGTGCTACTGCAGGAGACGCTTCACAATGAATATAAAAGGACTAGTGCACGTAAATATCAACTGCAGTGATTTTGATCGATCTGCAAAATTCTATGAACTGTTAGGTTTTCAAAAAGTTTTTGATGTTCCTCCTAAAAATTCAATCGAAGTGGCTGCTGCTGTCGGCATGCCGCCCTACACGGTCAAAGGCGCCTTATTGCTACTAAACTCAGAAACTCCTTTTTTGCTTGATCTACTTGAATGGCAAGAACCTTCAGACATCAGCCCGCCTTACCCTCACCTGTATCATTTAGGTATAGCTAGAATTGCGTTACGCACAGACGACCTTGACTCAGATGTAACTTTTCTTAAATCGCAAGGCGTTGAGTTCCTTTCAGAACCCGCTACTGTACAACTAGATGGTCAACCAGAAACACGCTTTGTCTGCTTTAAGGATCCTGATGGAACTATCCTTGAATTGGTAGAATAAATGATAAGATAAACTAAAGACTGGAGAAGATTTATGGCCTATGCCCCAAAAGAAAGAAATTTTTATGATGCTGATAGTCACGTTATGGAATTGCCTAATTTTATCATTGACTATGCTGATAAAGAATTTAAAGACTTAATACCACCTGTTAATTACAAAGCTAGTCTTGTAACGGACGAAGAAGTTGAAGAAATAATTAATAACGGCGGAAAGCACTCCAAAGAGCACGTAGAGGCACAAATTGCTTTAGGTGATAAATTGATTTCAGAATCTAAAGAGATTCAAGCCTTAGGAGCATTTGATCGCAACGATAGAAGCATAGCCATGGATTTACTGGGTTTTAAAAAGCAACTAGTTTTTGCTACGCATAGCGTTGTTACTCCGTTTAGAGACCTCCGAGGAAAAGCTAAATATGTTGATAGACAAGATCTAAAAATTACACCTGAATTACGTTACGGAGCGACGCGAGCGCACAATAGAGCCATGTCGGATTTCTGCTCTGAAGATTCAAGACTTATGGGTGTCGGAGTCATTCCTTTACACGAACCAGAATTAGCAATGATTGAGTTAGACTTTGCCATCAAGTCTGGGCTGGAAGCAATATGGATTCCGCATTATGCCTGTGGAGATAGGTCTCCTGGTCATTTAGCCTTAGACCCTTTTTGGAAAAAACTTTCAGGAGAAGGTATTCCTTTTTTAATGCACGTAGGCGGAGCACCTCTTCAATTGGATAAAAGCTGGAATGATAATGGTAAACCTCCTAGCAAGGATTGGATGGGTGGTGGTGAAAATGTTAGGGCAAAAGACATGGCGGTTATGCACCAAGGGCCCGAAACTTTTATCTCAATGATGGTTCTAGATGGCGTTTTCGAAAGACACCCTAAACTTCGAGGAGCTAGTGTAGAATTAGGAGCTGGTTGGGTTCCTGAAATGTTACAAAGACTGGATTATGTCGTTAAAACTTGGAACAGAGTTGACAAAAACTTAGATGACATTAAAAGAAAACCATCGGAGCAACTAAAAGAGCAAATGGCTTTTACTCCCTATGCCCATGAGGATGTAGGGCTATTGATGGATGCTTCAAGTCCAGAACTTTACCTTTTCTCTAGTGATTACCCACACGTAGAAGGTACACGCGACCCCATTGGGAAATTTGAAAAAACACTTATAAACCGTAACGAAGGAGAAAAAGATCTGTTTTATTCCGAAAACTTTCTAAGAATCTTTCCTCAAGCCAGAGTATAAAAACAATTAAGAATACCGTTAATTACTTAACAAATAATTCCTAGTCTTAAAAAAAGGGGGCTTAAAAAGCCCTTTTCCTAGTTCGAAAGACGGCTACCAAGTAGTTGTTTAAAATTTTGAGTATAGAACTTACTTTTAACTTCTTCAGTAATCCCGTCCATGGTTCTTTCGTATCTACCTATAGGATCGTCGGTTCCTTCATGATGAGGATAATCTGTAGCAAACATCAAAAGATCTTCAGCTCCATTTTTCAACAACCAACCTATGTCTTCTCCAGGAAAAGCAGTGATTTTTATGTGTTTTTGTACGTATTCTGAAGGGAGCATCTGGAGGTGAGATAAATCTTGCAATCTTCTAAAGGCTTTATAGGATTGATCAAGATGCTTCATCCATGAGATTATCCAAGATGCGCTAAGCTCAACAACCCCCACTCTAAGCTTAGGAAAACGATTAAATATTCCATCAAATATCATAGAGGCAAGAAAAAGTTCTGCACAATATCCTATTCCTACATACGCAAGAGCATCTCTTGGGGCATCTCCTTGTTTGTGTACCGGTACAGCACCCGCATTATTATAAAAAGATAATGGAACAGGATCCCAGCTATTATCGATACCTACATGCAAAGTTATAGCAATATCTGCCTCTTGTATTTCTTGCCATACGCAATCAAAATCTGGGTGTGTAGATGAATTACAGCCAAGTGGAGCTATAGTATCAATTGCAATTACTGAAAAGCCCTGCTTAATGGCATCCTTTAAGAAATCAAGAGCTACTTCTGCACCGAAATGAAATGGTATATAAGCAACTCCGTACATTCTAGAGTCATCCTGACAGAAACTAGCCATACCGCGATTGAGAGCCTTTACTCCTCCCAAAACTATTGATTGATCTTTTGCTGCCAAAACTTGATCAAAAGCAACAGTAGGAAAAACAATGCTACCTTTGAATCCTAAGAGATCGTTAGCTAACTTTCTTTCATTAGAGTCAAAAGCACCTAGCCCTTCCCATCCTTTATGATTCCAACCCATAAATTCTTTTTGAGCTTTAACTAAAACTGCTTCTGAAGAACGACGTTCATTAAAATTTTCTATAGCTTTATCAACTCTATCAAGAGTCTCAATATCGCCTTCTACTATTGGCTCTAATTGATCTTTTATTTCTTTATCGGCGAAATCAGAAATCCAGTCAGGCCTTTCCATCATATGTGTATCTGCATCATAAATATCAGGTCTGTGTGCGTATGACATATTAAATCCTTAATAAAATTATAATTCTTAATTAACAAGCTTAAACAAGAAGTAGTAAAATAGCACGATGGTAAATCTCTTCATAGAAAATTTTATTATAATCTTTGTTGCTATAGACCCCATAGGGTTGCTACCTATCTTTGCTGCTTTTACCCAAGGTTTAACAAAAAACGACATATCTAAGCTAGCCATAAGGAGTAGCACTACTGCGTTTATCATATTGCTATCTTTCTGGGTATTCGGCTCTGCCATCTTGGATATCATGGGGATAAGCATTTATTCTTTCAGGATAATTGGAGGACTATTTCTTCTAGTAATAGCCTACCAAATGGTTTTTGAGCAGAGGCAAGAAAAAAGACAAGAAACAGTTGATAAAGCACTCAGCGATGAAGCTCTATCATCACTGGCCACCTTCCCTATTGCTATTCCTTTTATCGCAGGACCCGGAGCCATTACAATCGTATTGCTACTTTCTGAAAAAGGAGGCGCTAATCTACAAGAACAGGTTGTGGGGTTTAGTCCAATACTAATCGTTATAATTTTAACTGCATTATCTTTGTGGCTATCTTCCAAGCTAGCAAAAGTTCTTCCTTTGTCAGCAATAGGGATTTTACAAAGAACTTTTGGGATACTCCTTGGAGCTCTTGCAATTGAATTTGTTATAGAGGGAATAAAAAGAACATTTTCAATATAAAAAAAATCTAAAATTACTTTACAGAGATAAAAGATAGTCATGCAAGCTTCTTTAACTCGTAATGCTAAACTGGAATTTAAATAAATGGATAAATACAAGATTGACTGTCTAGTAATTGGAGGAGGAATTTCAGGTCTTGCCGTTGCAAGAAATCTATCTAGCCATTTTCAAGATATTTTCTTAATTGAAAAGAATCAATACCTAGGTCAAGAAACATCTAGCAGAAACTCAGAAGTAATCCATGCAGGAATTTACTACAAAAAAAATTCGTTGAAAGCTAAGTTATGTCTTGAAGGAAAGGAATTGCTGTACGAGTATTTAGAAAGGCAAAAAATTGATCACAAGAGATGTGGAAAATTTATTATCTCTACGACAGATGAAGAAACTGAGGAACTAGAAAAAATAATGAATAATTCCATAGATTGTGAAATCTATGATTTAGAATTTAATAATTCCCAAATAAAAAACTATCCTTTTATTTATAGCAAGGAATCCTTGTTCTCTCCATCAACTGGTATCTTTGATAGTCACTCCTTTATGTCTTCTTTGAGAAGGGAATTTGAGCATAACGAAGGCAAAACTCTTCTGGGAAATGAATGCTTAAAAATTGAAATTACTCCAAAAGGCTTTGAAATTCTTATCCACGATCAAAATACAAAAGAAAAATTTATTTTAGAGGTCAAATTTTTAATTAATGCTGCAGGCCTAGCTGCAGTAGACATTGCAAATACCATTTATGAAGAAAAAAAGTTTAAAAATAAATTCATTAAAGGCGAATACTTTAATTACCTAGGAAAAGAAAAATTAGAGCATTTAATCTATCCTACACCAACTAAATACAGTATTGGTTTACATGCAACCATAGACTTAGGAAAAGGCATAAGGTTTGGACCTTCTGCTTATGAAACCACAACTATTGATTACAATCATTCTGAAAAAGAGAAATACAAGTTTTATCAATCGGTAAAATCTTATTGGCCTAGTATAAAAGAGCAAGACTTGTCACCTGGATATACTGGCATTAGACCTACTCTAGAAGGGATAGACGACTTTATTGTTGATATAAATTCATTTAATGAAGGCGTTGTGGTTAATATACTAGGTTACTCCTCTCCTGGATTAACTTCTTCATTAGCTTTATCAAAGTTAGTTGAGTCGCGTTTGTCCGATTATATAAATTAAAAGGTAGTAAATCTTCTTTTATAAATTGGAGCAAGGACCAAAGATTAAGAAGATTTGCTAAGTTTTATTAAAAAAATTGAACTTTCTGAGATTTAGCAATCTAAGATAGAAATAAACTAATTTATAAAATTTAAGATATGAACAAAATACTATCTCTGTTTCTACTATGTGCTTTATACAGTTGTGCAAATGTCTCGCTACAGCCTGATGCCTACTCAAGGGACTCTGCTCAACAAATATCAAATGTTTTATATGGAGAAATAGTCGGAATAAAGAATGTGAGCATAGAAGGAGATATAAAGTCAGGAACTATATTGGGAGCTTTAGTAGGGGGTGCCGCCGGAAGCGGTATATCTAATTCCGAACCTGAATCAGAGATCGGAGCTATCCTAGTTGGAGCTATAGGAGCGACAATAGGCGGTAATATTTCCAAGAACATAAAGACAACTGAAGGGCTTCAGATAACAATTAATACGGATGATGATAAAACAATATCGGTAGTTCAAGAAGTTAGTAATTATTCTTTTGATGTTGGTGATCTTGTTGAGATTATAACAACCAAAGGAAAAACAAGGGTCTCTCCTACTAACCTTAAATAACAATTAAAAGGCATAGATACTTAATAAATATCAAAACCAATACAGAAACAACCTTAGTAGTAAATTTCTACTTAACCTAAGCGGGAAGTAATATGCTTATATGCCTCATCTACACTGCTGGTAAGAAAAAAAAGATCTAAGTCCTTCCTGTCTATTACTCCATAATCAACTAAAGTTTCAAAATTAATTAATTTAGACCAGTACTCTTCCCCAAAAAGGACTATCGGCTGATCTTTCTTAATTTTTCCAGTTTGGATGAGGGTAAGAATCTCAAAAAATTCATCCAAAGTTCCAAAACCTCCAGGCATAATCACTAAAGCTTCAGCTAGATAAGAGAACCAAAATTTTCTTGTAAAGAAATAATGAAATTCAAAATTTAACTCTGGATCAACATATGGATTAGGGCTATTTTCAAAAGGTAAGGAAATTCCTAGGGCAACAGATTTTGCTCCTGCCTCACTAGCACCTCGATTTGCTGCCCTCATGATTCCAGGACCTCCTCCTGAACAAATGACATACTTTTGATCTACCTGATTTAAATTCTTAGACCATTCCGACAGTCGTTTCGAAAGTATTCTAGTAGCATCGTAGTATTCTGCTAATTTGAGACTTTTACTTCTTCCTTTATCAAATTCTGTCTTGTCGCTTGCCTCCTCTGGTGATGGCGCTCTTGCCGACCCAAAAATGACGATAGTGTTTTGTACGTTTTGTTCTTCAAATTGTTTTTTGGTATAAAGGTATTCGGACAGGATCCTTAAAGTCCTAGCATCTTTACTGTTTAAGAAATCTAGATTGTTGTAAGCTTTATCTGGTTGGATGTCTTTTGTATGTTTTGTTTCATTCATAACTAAATTATACTCTCTTGAATACTATTTAAGAGTAGAAACTAAGTAAATAAGCTGTCCGTATTTGGTGAAGCTTCTGGTTAAAAATTAAAAAAAATGACAAAAAAAAATCTCTTACCAGTTTTAGCTATCTTTCTAACTTCTTTGCTATTCTTTCTACAGCACTTTGCCACCCAACCCCCAACCCCAATGGGATTAGAAACTCCTGAGAATCAATTCTCAGCTGTCAGAGCTCACAACATTTTAAAATCTCTTCTCAGAGAAAATAAACCACACCCCGTTGGTTCTGATCTTAATAGAATTATTAAAGAGAGACTGAAGGGCGAGTTGGATAAATTAGAAATACAACATCATGAACAAAAAACCTGGGCTTGTGCTTCGAGATTTCCAAGTTGTGCAGAGGTGGAAAACCTAATAGCCATAATCCCAGGAAAAACAAAGTCTCCCTACTTAGCCATTATGGCCCATTACGATTCAGTACCCATGGCACCAGGTGCTGGAGATGATGGAGCTGGGGTGGTAGCAATCCTTGAAGTTGCTAGAGCTCTAAAACTAGAAGCACCTTACAAGCATCCTATTATGTTAATCCTTACGGACGCTGAAGAGAGTGGACTAATTGGTGCTGAAGCTTTCTTTAATCAACATCCTCTTGCTAAAGAGGTTGGTATTGTTTTAAACATTGAAGGAAGTGGTTCTTCGGGAAGCAGCATGGTGCTTAGAACTTCCAACAAAAATGAATTATTAATAAAAAGCTATTCAAGTGAAAACACGAGTCCATACGGGTTCTCTTTTGGAAAAGAGATCTTTAAGAGGATGCCAAATGATACCGATTTTAGCGTTGTTAACAGGGCTAATATTCCTGGGATAGATTTCGCGTTTGCTGGTGAAAGAAATCATTACCACACTCCAAATGACACGGTCGATAACATTGACCTAAGAACTATCCAGCACCACGGAGAAAATATCTTACCTTTATCTAGGAAACTAGCCTCCGTTGATTGGAATGATATGGGTGATGAATATGTATACGGCGGAGAAATATACGGTTTTTGGACTCAATGGAAATCAAGTAATAGTGTATTTATTTGTATCTTCTCAGCTCTCTTATTAATTACAGCTCTTATTAAGTCTAAGACTAATATAAAGAAAACAACTCTAGGAGTTATATTTTCTCCGTTAATAATAACAACAACAATATTATCTGGTGTTGCAGGATTTTATCTATTGTCTTTCATTTCAGGGAATGTAATAAGTTGGCCTGGTATAGATTGGCCTTATCGTCTTTTATTAATTGGATCGACAACCATAGGTGCACTTATAGGTACTGCAATTAGTAGAAGGTTTGTAAATCAACACGAAATGGTATTTGGATCTTGGTTATTTTGGTTAATATTAACTTTTGCTATCACTATTTTCTTACCGGATGCAGCCAATACATTTATTCTTCCGCTTGCCTTTGCAAGCATTTTAATCCTTCTTGCAACCCTTATAAAAGAAGAAAACAGGCTTATATTCTTACTTCTGACCCTTGTTGTTACGCTTCCGTTCACTTTGGGACTTATATTTTCTTTAGAACAAAGCCAAGGTTATAAGTTGGTTTGGGCGCTATTACCTTTTGCGGGGCTATACGCACTTATAATTGCCCCTTTCTTGTATTCTCTAAAAATTAAATCAGCCATCTTATATGTTGGTGTAGTTACCTTTGTAGCTTTAATGACGGGAAGTTTTACAAATCTCTATACGGAGAAAAGACCTCAACATGTAAATATCCATTTTTATGAAGACCTTGATACGGGTAATTCTTATATTCATCTATCTGGCAATTACAAGAACGTTGCAGCAAATGATCCAGAACCTTTAATAGAACCTTTATCTTCGTACGTTGATACTCAAAATACGAAAGCCTTAATTCCGTTTACAAAAGATTACACATTTAGATACTGGGCGGAAACAAACTCCAGCGGATGGAAAGGTCCTTCAATAGAAAAAAAGGGAACGTTAAATAGCAGTAAATCTATAAAACTTAATCTAAAAAGTAATAGGTCTGCAAGTAGAATGGTTTTGCTACTACCAAAAGAATCTAACTTACAATCATTTAACTTAGGCTCTTTAGAAATTAAGCCCTCTTTAAGTGGATGGGGCCTTTATAAAGGGCATTACGCTATCTTTTTGAATGGCATTTATGATAAGGAAGTTGAATTAACTCTTAATGTTGATACGGATCAAAAAGAAATAAATGGTTACCTTATAGATATAAGCACTAAACTTCCGAACCACCTAGATGATTTATATAAAGCACGTTCGGGTATATTTTCACCCGTACACAGAGGAGATCAAGCTACGCTAATCAAGAGGATAAAATTCTAGGTTTAGAATTTCTTTTAAGCACGAATCTGTATCTCCGTTGTTTATAACAACATGGTCAGCATATCGTTTATACAGCTCCAGTCTCTCATTGTAAGTTTCTAAAAGACTTTGACCTGGTCCTCTAACCACTCCCCTTTCAGATAGGTTAAAAATACGCTCTGATATGGTCTCATAAGATACCTCTAAGTATATTACCTCAGAATTCTCTCTTAAAAAATTCATGGCAGTATCAGATAAAACTGCACTACCTCCAGTAGCTAAGATAGTTTGATTAAAATTAACTGATAACAAGACTTCTTCTTCTATTTCTGTAAATGCTTTACGGCCATATTGATCAAGGTAATTTTGTATAGTTTGATTAATTTTCTCTTCGATCTTTATATCTCCGTCAATAAAATTATAGTTTAATAGCTTTGCTAACCTCTTTCCTACAGTGGTTTTTCCAGCTCCTGCCATCCCTATTAATGTTATAGATCTATTCACTCGGCCTAGAATTATTCAATTTGATATTTAAAAACTTAATAATGTCGTTAGCAGTTCTTTTAGGGTCTTCATACATTGGTAAATGACCTGTTTCTAAATAAACCTTAACTTCTACATGTTTTATGTTCTTTTCAAAACTCTCAGAGCTTTCAACTCCGATAATATTATCTTCTTTACCATGTATTACCAAAGTTGGTGCAACAATTTTCTTAAATATCTCAGGTCCATACATCCAGTCTCTGCTGCCAAAGCCCATAGAAAGGATCGCTTTTCTTGAACCCTCAAGTAAGGTTAAATCATGAAATTGTCTAGCGTATTCTTCAGTAGCTAGCTCTTGATTAAAAACTGATGTTTTAAGCCCCTGGGTAGCAAAGAATTTAGGAGTGTAATAGATAAGAGTTTTTTTTATTAGACTAGAACCCATCAATCTCCATACAATTAGTGAATTATCTTTTCTTTGATCAAATCTATCTCTGTCTTCTCTTGTCATGACTCCACTTGAAGCCAGTAATATTAAACCCTCAACCTTATTTGGGTATTCAATAGCATACCTCCAGGCCACTCCACCTCCCATAGAGTTTCCTGCTATAGAAAATTTATTTATACCTAAGTAATTTGTTATAGAAGTAACAGTATCCATATAGCTATTTGTAGTGTAATTGCCAGAAGGTATAGCACCTGTAAGCCCAAAACCGGGTAAATCTAAGCTAACAAGCCTAAAATCATTAGCCAACAAAGGCACTAGTCTTTCAAAATTTAATAAAGAGCCATTAAAACCATGTAATAAAACAATTACAGGTTTATTAACTTCTCCTTCATCACGGAAATGAATTCTAGCTCCATCAGGTAAATCAAGAAACTGAGAGGCACCGGTTGCGTATTTAGTCTCTAACTTTTCTCTTGGAATATCGAAGTAAATTCCTGTATAGGTCAAAACACCAATGGTAAGCAATAAAAATAGACTTATGCTCTTTAAGATTTTTTTCATTTTGAAAGGCGAACACACCAAACTTATTCAGTCGGCCATTTACTAGCCCATTCAGCATCTGCCCAAGGATATCTAGTTTTAGATTCCGGTGAAGCACCGAGTTCTAAAAGACGCTCAACGACAAATCCATTATCACGGAGAAGTTTTATCCATTCCCCATGAGGCAGGTGAAACTCAATTTCGTGTGGAGGAGACTTCCATTGTGTTTTAAATAGCCCTAGGTAAGGTCGTTGTAATTGTTCTGAAATAGGCACACTATCGTCTTCTTCATCTGGCACACAACAAATAGTAAAAGCATGGTTTGTCATGAATACTAATTGAGATCCTGGTTTTAATACTCTTGCTGCCTCCGGGATCCAATCATAAGGATTTGCCCATAAAGATGCCCCATATTCAGATATAGCAAAATCAAAACAAGAATCAGGAAATGGTAATTTCTCACCAAAACCTTCTACGAATTTAATTCCTAGTTGATATTGTTTTTCTAAATGTCTTGCTGTTTCAAGCTGGTTTGGAGTTGGATCAATGCCAATGACTTCAGCACCCCTTCTGGCCATCCATGAGGAAACATATCTGGCTCCACAACCTATTTCAATGCACTTCTTTCCTTTCAGATCATTCGGAAATATTTCCAGTTTTGATTCTGGTAGTTGCCAAATTCCCCAATGAGGGTCACCTGATTCCCAAGCTTTTTCAGCAGGTTCTTTATATTCCTCTGCTATTTTCTGCCATGCTTCTCTATTTAAAATTTGGTAATCCTTTAGAGTCATTTTTATAGACTACACTCATAATAAGTAGATAAGGAAGTATTGATTTTATTAAACATAAAAAGTTGAAGGAGTTTAGGGTTAATTTTTTTATTCTTCCTTATAAGTTCTTGGCAAGCCTGAGGGGTAACTTGTATATTTAAATTCGACAGGCTCTTTTGTTATGACTCCTTCACTACATGCTTTATGTGTAACACGCTCTCCAGTCCCTACAGTCTCATCCCCTTCTAAAATTTTAATTTTACACACACTGCATTTACTCATATTTAATCCTCTAAGTTACCAAAGCAATATATTCTCTTTGCATATAATTTAAAGTGCCGTTAAGACTTTGCTTACTTCTTGAATCAATCCATCCGATTAATTGATCTGCTTTTTGATATTCTGGACCTGTGCGACTGAGAAGATTTTCTTCATTCTCTGCGTTTGCAAATCCATCGTTAGTTATAAGGAGACTAAGAACTATCAATAATCTTTTCACCTTTCTATTTATAACAGATTTAAGGATTATTCCAAGTTTGACTAGGTGATGAAGCTAGGCAAGGAAAGATAAATAAAAATTGGTTCCTATTGCTTCAAGTTTATCTCTCACCAAGTTTCTAGATAGAATCGTGAAAAGTACGTAAAGCTTTTTTGTCTACTTTGCCTATATCCAATAAGGGAAGTTCTTCAAGCAGTAGAATTTGTTTTGGAATCTTGTAATTGGCCAACCGCTGTGCAACAAAAGCGCGGAGTTCATCAGGCTTGGGTGTGTCCTTTTCAGTACACATCACATAAGCAATACCAACCTCTTGAAAGGTCAGATCAGGTACACTGATCACAGCGGCCATCTTAACATTCTTGTGTTCCTCCAACGCCAACTCAACCTCGCGTGGGTAAACGTTGTAACCTCCACTTTTAAACATCTCACTTATTCGTCCCACAATCTGAATGTTACCGTCTTCTAGTTGTATGGCTAGATCTCCTGTGCAAAACCAGCCATCCTCTGTGAAAGCCGCCGCGGTTGCATCGGGATGTTTCCAATATCCTACCATTGTGAAGTCGCCTTTTACCTGAATTTCTCCTGGCTCATCATCTTCTGCCAATCTTCCATCTGGGTGCCAGATACGTAATGGTTGACGCGGGTCTGGAGTTCCGATGGTACTGGCTAATACTTGTACAGAATCATGCAAACCACTGTAGGTGACTCCTCCAGTGGTCTCGGTCATTCCATAACCCATGGTACATCGAGTACATTCAGTTTTTTCCATCAATGTTTGGAGTAGTTCAGAGGGTATGGCTGATCCACCCCAAGCTATAAGATCTACTGAAGTAAGGTTAGT
>DQKS01000030.1 GCA_015660645.1 Gammaproteobacteria bacterium | reverse complement strand
TTTTCAAGACCAGTGCATTCAACCAGACTCTGCCAACTATCCGTTGTAATCTACAAGATCTGATAAAGCATGCGCATTGTACTATTCGATAAAACAAATAGAAATAAAAATGGGTATTGGAATTCTGAGACAGGGGAACTTGATTCTATAACTAAGGGGCAAGACTAGATCTAGCTTGAACGCCCCAATGACCCTCATTATTAGTAACTATGTATAAAGATTGGTACTTTTTCATTTGTTTATTCTGTTTATCAAAACGCTGAAAAACGGTTGAGATGTGCACTTTATTTTCCGATACTAAAACCACTTCTCTAGACACCCAAGCAGAATGATCCCACCCTGTTGCTTCAAGTCTATCAAAAACCTGCATAGCAGAATAATCCTCTTTAGTTTCCCACACATAAACATTTCCTCCAGCCAATCTTACATGAGGATAATTCAATGTATCTGACCAACCTTCCATGTCTCTTGCGTTGAATGAATACATAAAAGAATCTAGAACCTGCATAGCTTGTCCAATAGAACTTCCTTGTTTTTCTACACTCCAAGCACTCGTAGCCATAAGCGTAGCTAATATTATTAAAAGTCTTTTCATTCTCTCTTTAAGTTACATTTTAAGATTATCGCGAACGTGATTTATCCCATCAATCAGAGCAGGTTCAGGATGTTCCTCGGCATTGAATTCTTCAACACAACCCGTATTAAAACTAAATTCTTGTGTATTAGAACGTCTTTGGTGATGAGTATAGATCCCGCATATTGAGCAAAAGTAATGTCTAGCAGCCTTGGTGTTGAACTGATAAAGCTTAAGGGAATCTTTCCCTTTTAAGATTTTAAGATTCTCAATTAAAACTGATGAAACAATAGCTCCTTTTCTTCGACAAATACTACAGTTACACCTTCTTAGATCGAACCCATTTGGTAAAAATAGTTCCAACTCTATGGAACCACAATGACAAGATGCTTTAAATTTTTTATTCATCTCTAGTTTGAAACTTCGTCCATAGTCTAAAGAAATTTTCTCCCATTACCTTTCCAACAGTTTCGTCACTATAACCACGTATCATCTCTTTGGCTATAGCACTAAAATTACTTCAATTAGTCTAGATAACAAATTGATCTTCTGACAACAACTTTGTTATTCTTGTTATAGACATCAAGGAAAGCATTAAATTCTTTTTGGTCTTGTTCAGTAAATTCTCTATTACCCCATAGTTCTCTAACTTTCAAACTAGGGAATAAAACAGTAGTAGATAGTCGATAAGGAATTTCAATTGTCGTGTTTTCATTTCGTTCATACTCAATACTAGGAATTATTTGAACCTCAAATCCTCTTTCCATATAAAATTTCTGGTGAAGACCAACGGCTTTCTTAAAACCCTCTACCGTGCCAGAATTAAGAATCTCGGACACATATAAATTTCCTACCTTCCCTTCGCAGTCTGAAAAATTATTGGATTTTTCATGGTGCATCGAAGAAAGCGAGGATGTGATTGCAACAGTTAGAAACATAAGTAAGTATTTCTGTATTTTTATAGTTCTCTCCTAAAGGTTTGATTAACTATATCAAAACTTAGCAAGAACCTGCTATATATAAAAATATACAAATCTATTGCCTAAAATTATTGAAAAATGTTTAGATGCTTAGTTGGTAGATATTTAAGAGCATCTATCTAGATTTTATTGTTCTTTAAAATTTCTTTAAAATATGCATCTCTTTTACGTATGATCTGGCTACCATTCATATTTTGACATTGCCAAAATAGATTATTTCTCTGCATTACTAAAGATTTTCTATTTATCTTTATTCTTTCATCTAATTCTTTTTCTCGCCACATTAGATTATGCACATCTCCAGTTAATTCAGTTCCTATAAGATTTTTAAGTACTTTTAAGTAATTTTGCGTAGATGTATTGTATCGAACAGTTCCTTTATCTAAATCAAGTCTATACCAATTAACCAAGAGTTGATCTTTACTCTTACACTCTAATCCTATTTCCTCTGTCCAAGCAATAGTAAAAATAAATAGGGCTAGTAGTGTTGTGATTGTTTTCATCAGGAAACTATTTTTTATGCTAAAACACTAGGTCTTTCTTTAATTCTTTCATACCAAGAAATTAAATTTGAGTTCTCTTCATTTACTGTTTGCCCTACTGTTTCTCCAAACTGGAGAAAACAAAACAACATTACATCAGCCAGAGTAAATCTACTACCGCAAATAAAATCCTTACCTTCCATTTGCTCATTTAACCAAGCAATTTTCTCCTGGGCTATGGCCTTTAATCCATCCGCAGCATTAGGATAGGTTTGCATCCTAGTTTTAAATAATTCCAGTCCCTCTGAGTAACGAAAACCTGTTGTTAATGGCTCAAGTATTTGAAGATCAATTCTTCTAGTCCACATTCTCGTTTCAGCTCTTGCTTCCGGTGTTTTGCCTATTAAATCAGTACCGCCCTGTATATCATCTAAATACTCACATATTGCAGTTATTTCTGCCAAGAAAGATCCATCATCCAACTCTAATGTTGGGGATTGCCCTGAAGGGTTTCTTTTTAAATGCTCTTCTTGACGGTTTTCACCAGCCATTAAATCCATTTCAATGATTTCTAAATCTAAACCCAATTCAGCCATAAACATACGCACAACATGAGGATTGGGTCCAATAGAATTATAAAGTTTCATAATTTCTCTCCTTTCAAATGTAAATTATTAATAAACTATACAGACAATGCCTCCAAAGGCTAACCTTCTATATCTGCTCCTTCTCCTTCTACTGCTTCTTCTTCGTCGTCTGGTGTTATAGCCTCTACAGCTGCGCCTATAGCCATAATAGGCAATGTGACTATTTTGGCTGTGGTTTTTATTGTAGTTGTTGCTAATGTTGCCACTGCACAACTTGAGCATAGAATTGTTATAAATAGAAAAGGTAACAACTTAGTCATTATTTTATGAGCGATTAAATTTAGCTTCTCTACGTTCCAATGAAGCCGCTATACCTTCCTTAAAATCATTCGACGATTGAAGTCTAATTTGTTCTGATAATTCCCAAGCAACTATCTCTTCTACTTGATCAGCTATATTTCCTTTTAAAGTTGATCTAATTGATTCAACTGCCATGGGTGCAGAACTCGCTATCTCAGCAGCAAATTCATTTGCCTTCTTTAAAATATCAGAAGATGCTACTAAATAATCTACCAAACCAAGGGCTAACGCTTCATCCCCTTTAACTCTTTTAGCTGTATATAACATCATGGCGGCATTTTGCTGGCCTACTACTCTAGGCAAAGTTACTGAGCTACCAAATCCTTGATGAAAACCTAATTTCGAAAAATTTGCACTAAACGTAGATTCTGGAGATGCAATCCTAAAATCTGCAGCTAAGGCCAAGCCAAGTCCCCCTCCTACAGCTGCTCCTTGAACAGCCGCAATGACAGGTTTCTTCGTTCTAAATAACCTCACAGCCTCGGTATATAATTTTGAATAAGGGTTAGTCTTGTTCATCATTTCTTTATCTTGACTAAAATTTGCCCCCGCACAAAAATTCTTTCCTTCAGAGGTTAAAATCACCACCCTACACTCATTGAAGTCATCTAACTCAACAAGAGCATCTGCTATTTGTTGTATTAATAAATAGTCAAAAAAATTATTGGGGGGTCTTTGAATTGTTATCGTTGTAATATGGCCATTAATAACCACCGAAATATCATCATAATTTCTCATAATTACCTCTTAAAATTTCTAGTTAATTCATCACTTCATTGATGCAACTAATACTACCAGTTTGCTCATGGAACTATAAAACTCTTTATAGATTTTTTTTATCAGCCCAAGAAGTAATTGCTTGTATTAATAGTTTTTTAACTGAAAAAGTATCTAAGAATCTAATTTTAAAACTTTCATCCAACGTCTAGATCTAAATCGTATAATTAATAAAATTCCTTGAATAAAATAATCAGCAATTAGAGTAGCGAAGATCCACTCGACCGATAAACCTAATTTATAAACTATGAAAGCTAAAGGCACTCTAATAAAGACCAATCCAATTAATGTGATTATAAGAGGTGATTTTGTATCTCCAGCCCCTCTTACAGCACCTCCAAGTGAAAACTGAAGTGCCATAAAAGGTTGCATAACACCTAAAATCCAAACAAAAACTACCGCTTTATTAACTACTTCCGGATCATCAATAAAGAAAGTAGCTAAATCTCTAGAAAAAATTGCTAGCACTATTCCTAGACATCCCATAGAAATCATCGTTAGGCTGGTAGCCTTAAAAGCGCTGTTGTAGGCTCCGACTGGATCAGATGCTCCTAAATATTGTCCTGTTAGAGTAGATCCTGCGATTGCAAAACCCATTCCCACTGTAAAAGACAGCATAAGAACATTTGTACCTATATTGTATGCAGCTACAGCGTTCGTTCCGTAAAGAGCAACTATCCAAAAAAAGGATAGCATTCCAAATTGGAAAATAAATGACTCCATCCCGGCTGGGTAACTTATGGAAATTAATTGTTTCATTCTCTCTTTAGACATAGAACCAGGAGTTCCTGTTTCAATTGCTAATTTCTTCGTAAACCACATGGTCAAAACTATAATTGAATTAATAGTAAAAGAGATTCCCGCAGCAAGCGCAGCACCAACTATACCTAAATCAGGAAAACCGAACCTACCATTTACCAGGCCAATCAATAAAAAAACATTAATAATATTAGTAAATACGGCTATATAGAGAGGTGTTCTAGTATCTCCTGCAGCTCTTTGCGCAGTAGAAAGAACCATAGATATTGCAAAAACTGGAGTAAAGGTTACTAAAATTGTAGTGTATTGAATTGAAAGTCTTTGAGAATTTTCATCCAACCCAAATATACCAATCATCTGCTCTGCACCTAACCAAAGGGCAATAGCTGTAAAAAAAGAGATTAATAGGCAAATGCCTAAAGATGCCCTAACAACTTGAGCAGCTTCTGAAGGGTTATTTCCACCTATTGCTCTAGCAACCAAGGCTGTTGTACCTGCCATAATGGCCATAAGTAAAGCCTGAAAAACCCAAAAGATTCTTTGCCCCGTCCCAACTGCTGCAACTGCTTCAGCTCCTAAGCTACCCACAGCTTTAATTGCAACTAAACCAACAGATGCAAAAAGAAGATTATTAAGTATTGAAGGCCAAGCTAAACCCCAGACACTAAGTGACTCCGGATGAGAAATCTCACCAAGCTCTTCATTTTCATTTGAGTCATCAGCAATGTTGGACATAAAATTTGTTGCTATAGTAGCATAATCAATAATCATCAAACTTATAAAAATGGCTAAACTTTATTTTAATTATTCATCTATGAATGCTGGAAAATCAACAGCCTTACTTCAAGCCGATTATAATTATAGAGAAAGAGGAATGACTACTATTCTTTTTACTTCTTCTAAAGATGAGAGATACGGAAAAAATGAGATAGTCTCCAGAATCGGCATTAGTGCTCCCGCAGCTTATTTTTTTGAAGATACCAATTTACATGAAACTTTCGTTAAAGAATCTAAAAAGGAACCTATTGATTGTGTTTTGATTGATGAAGCTCAATTTTTATTAAAAGAACAAGTCCATCAACTTGGTAGAATAGTTGATGAATTAGATACTCCAGTCTTAACATTTGGAATACGAACAGATTTTCAAGGAGAGTTGTTTGAAGGCAGTAAATACCTGCTAGCCTGGTCAGACAACATAAAAGAAATAAAAACTATTTGCCACTGTGGAAGCAAGGCAACTATGGTTATAAGAATTAATTCTAAGGGGGATATAATCTTACAGGGCAGTCAGATAGAGGTTGGTGGCAACGAAAGTTACATCCCCGTATGCAGGAAACATTTTAATTTAAAACAAATAGAATAAGGCTACAAAATTCCAACTATAAAACCAGTCATACACGAAGCAAGAACAGCTGCTACTAGTGCTTTTCCGCTAACTTCAATTAGGTCATTTTTTCTTTCTGGCGCCATAGCCCCCATTCCGCTAATTAATATTCCCACACTACTAAGGTTTGCAAATCCGCATAGTGCATAAAGCATTATTAATTTACTCCTTTCTGATAACAATATAGGATCTATTTCAGCCAGTCTGATATAAGCTATAAACTCATTTGTAATGGTCTTTATACCTAGGAGTTCCCCAGCTAACTGTGATTCTTGCCAAGGTATACCCATACACCAAGCAAGTGGAGAAAAAATCCACCCTGCCATTCTCTCTAAAGAAAGAGCTTCTCCATTTAAATAAGGTAGAGTACCTAATGACATATTAACTAATGCCACAAGAGACAAAACAACAATCAAAAGAGCAATAATATTTAGGAATATATCTAACCCAGAACGAGTTCCTTCAGTTATCGCATCCATTGTACTTCTGTACATTTTTTCATTATGACTCTTAGGAAATTCCGTCTTTTCTTCACTTGGGATCATCATGTTGGAATACATAATGGCTGCCGGAACAGATATTATTGAGGCAGTAAGAAAATGGCCTATCAATGAAGCTCCATATACATCGAACAGCATCAAATTAAGTGTTGCCATAATTGATCCGGCAATTGTAGACATTCCTACTGTCATTAGAATTAATAATTCATGCTTGGTCATGCTTGATAAATAAGGTCTGATTAGTAAAGGAGCTTCAACCTGACCCAAGAATATATTTGCAGTAGCACTCAACCCAACTGGCCCTCCTACATTTAGAGGTTTCTTAAATAAAACAGATAAAGCGTTTACAATTAATGGCATTACTCTCCAGTGCCACAGAAGAGCTGAAAAAGCTGATACTACTATAACCAGCACAAGTCCCCCGAATGCAAATATAAAAGTTCCTGCTGGATTAACAATTTCAAAAGGAGCTCCAGGAGCACCTGTAGCTAGGTAACCAAAGACAAAAGCAACACCAGAATCGGTTGCTGTAGTCAGAGCCAGAACTCCTCTCGACAACAGAGCAAAAAAATCTGTGATAACGGTCCACTTTAGAAGCAAGAATGCTAAAACAAACTGAATAATGATAGCGTTAATCACATATTTAATTTTTATCTTCTTTATGTTGGTACTAAATATAGCTCCTAGAAATAATAGGGTAAAAAATCCAACAATTGGTTGTAGGTATTCCATAAATTTTATTAAATTAGTTTAATTTCTTGTAAACGCTCTCTTAAGTAATCTTCAGCTAAAATCCCTTCTTTGTAATTGTTTGGATTATCCTCAGTGCAACAAGATTCTAATGTTTCTATATACCAATCTGGGTTTGGATGAACAAAAAAAGGAATAGAGTACCGAGAAGTCATGCTCTCTTCTGGAAGGGCCGTTACTCTGTGTGTAGTTGATTTTAAATAGTTATTAGTTAAACGTTGCAGCATGTCTCCTATATTACAGATGATAACATCGTCGTCTAAATTTATTTTCTTCCATAAGCCATCTTTTGATAACAGCTCTAGCCCTGACTGATGTCCTCCAATTAATAGGGTTATTAGATTTATATCTTCATGAGCTCCAGCCCTTTCTCCTTGTTCGGTTGACAATATAGGCGGGTAATGAATAGGCCTCATAATGCTATTACCCTCAACTACTGCCAAATCAAAATAACTTTCATCTAAATCTAAATAAACTGCAATAGAATTAAGTATAGTCTTACCCAGTTCATCGAATTGCGTATATAGCTCTTGAGTCTTAGTTTGAAAATCTGGGACTTCTTTTATAACATAATTATCAGGCATCCATTGGCGATACGGATGGTTAAGATTTAGCTCTCTACCCGTATGCCAGAATTCTTTCATGTCAGGGTTTGTGCCTCCTTTTGGAGTTTCTATTTTATAAGGTGTATAACCTCTCGCACCTCCCAACAAAGGATTGTGGTATTGGTTCTTAATCTCGTCTGATAGTGAAAAAAAACTACTAAAAATACTAATAACCTCTTTTACCAACAATTTATTAATTTTATGATCTTTTATTCCACAAAAACCCCATTCCATAAAATTTGATCCTAGCTCATTAGAAAACCTCAAAGGATCTTGATTTCTATTTTTTAACGATAATACTGAAAAAGGGGAAGACAAATTAATAATCCATTTAAAACAAGGTTACAATTTACCAACTTTAGTTTGATAGGTATAGAGATGATAAAAATATATGGCCTCGGGAATGCCCTTATAGATATTGAATTTAACATCTCCGAACAAGATCTAACTGGAGTAGGCATTCCTAAAGGAGGTATGAAACATATTTCTTCTAAAGAAAAAGAATTGCTTTTAGAAAAATTTCAAGATTATGAAATATCTAGAACACCTGGTGGATCCATTGCCAATTCTTTAAGTGCAGCTGCTATACACGGCGCAACGGCAAGCTTTAGCGGTTCCATAGGTAAAGATAAAGAAGGCATAGAATTCTTAAAAAGCCTTAAAGGTTTAGATAACTTTACTAAATATTCCAAAAGGTCAACAGGCGTTTGTATTATTCTAATTACACCAGACGGCGAACGCACCATGGCTTCGTGCCTAGATGCAAATTTAGACTTAACGCCAGAATGCCTAGACGATAATAAATTAAAACAATCGAATATCCTTATTTTTGATTCTTTTGCGATCGAAACAGATAATGGATTTAGAACAGTCAAAAAATCTATACAGATTGCAAATAACAACGGAGTAGAAATTTGCTACGGAGTTGCCGATCAGAGTCTTGTTCAATTAAACCTAGAAAAGATTGCTTGGCTAATGTCTCAGAACATTAATTACGTTTATGGAAATGAACTAGAAATTAAAGAATTAACAAAATCTTTGCCTGTGAGAGATTTAAATATTCTTACAACTTTTGGAGATAAAGGCGCTTCTATTGGCAATATTCATGTAGATGCAAAACCTATCTCTCCTGTAAATACTAATGGAGCCGGAGATGCTTTGATCGGTGTATTTCTAGCTCTGAAAGACAAATACAATAAAAAAGAAGCCCTACAAAGAGCAGCTGACTATGCAACTGAGATATGTAAAATCAATGGGCCTAGAATGAAAAACGCCACATAAAGTGACGCTTTTCATAATTAAACTTGAATTAGAATTGATACTTAAATCCTAAATTCATCTGCCAAGCAGACTGACCATCTCCATTCTGCACCCAAAGATTATCATCCGGGTCAACTCCAGATATGATGAATTTACCATCATCAGTTACTCCATCAACAAGAATCTGACGACTATTATTATAGCCATACTCTTTAACTATACCTTTCTTATCATCAAGGTAATTCAAGAGGTTCAGTAAATCTAAGTAGATGATAGCTTTGTGGCCATCCCTTACTTCAATATCTTGAGTAATTCGAAGATCCAATCTTCCATACCAAGGACTGGTAAACGCATTCCTAGGTGCGTAGGTTCCTTTATAACCCGCTAAAGCTGTACCATTAACATGAGCCATAACAGCAGCAGCTGTTGAAGCTGATGTAAACGAGACATTTGAGTCGTCTACACCTGTTGGTATATAGGCTAAAGCATAATCAGCATAAAACTGAGAAGACCCCGTAACGCTGTTATACCCTGGTTCATCAAAAGAAACACTATAAGGTTCTCCACTCTTTCTTATATAGACCATAGAGAATCTTGTGTCATTTTCACCAAAGAATTGAGCAGTGTAGTCCATAGTTGCAATGAACTTATGCTCAACCATAAAGGATGAGCGTTCTGCATTTAAATTTTCACCATCCCATCTTTGAGTATAACCATAAGAGGATTCTGCTTGAGTCGAAGTTAAAGGATAAACATCTGTAGTTTCCATATTGGTATAAGCAGTATAGAGTCTAACATCACCAAAAGTTTTACCAACGGATATGGTGTAAGCTGTTGCTCCACCTTGGTCATCATTTGTCATCCAAAAGTCACCTTTGCCTTTATAAGTTCCACGGCCGTCAGCAAGTGTACCTGTCTGTGTTAGGCCAAGATCTTGATAAAATACACCTTGATCTACACTATCCCTGTTCGCTTCAAGAGTTATGTCATAACCTGAAGTTAAACTTAAATCTAGGGCTAAATTTGATCTCCAAGAAGACGGAGCCTGAAAATTAGGATCGGTTCCTTGGGCATCTCCAAACCAAGCACTTCTAACTTGATAACTACTTGTAGAGCCTAACCAAAAGAACTGAGGCGGAGCTACATTAGCAGCAGGCATTACACCAATCGTGTCAGAGAAAGAACGGAATCTGTTGTAGTCCGTTAAACCACCTGATCTAGAATAAGCATTTCCATACCAGACATTAGGAATTCTTCCCAAGAATAACCCTCTTCCTCCCCTAATACTAGCGCTTGCAACTTTGTCTCCAAACAGATCAGTTGCGTTGTATTTAAACGAGATTCTAGGTTGGATACTATCAAAATCAAATCTTGAATTATTGCCTATTCCATTTCGAGCCAAGAAATTAGGATTCAAAGTTGGCTTGGTAGGTGTTTCTCTTTTATCATACCTCAAGCCCATGATTACTGTTAAATCATCCGATGCATACCACTTGTCTTGAAAATACATAGTTGTCTTATCTACTTCAAAATTAGCAGCAGCTGTACCAACTTGGTCATTGCCCGCAAGGGGTGTATGAAATCTTAAATAATCCCAAGTACCTGCTTGAAAATTATCTATACCATCAAATTGTATTTCACCGTTGTAACGTGCAATAAAGAGGTTGTAAACCGAACTTTCCTCTTGCTCAATACCCATTGTGTAAAGATGATCATCAGCATCATACTCTAATTTAAAGGTAACACGATCGGTGTCTACTATGATGTGATTCGCTCCTCGGTATCTATCCCCACCCAGGTAAACATTATCTTCACCACCAGCGCCATCAGTCACTGAAATATTTACTTCAGGGAAAAAAGGATCTCCTAAAGATGCATCATCTTCTTCCATTTCATACGAAGAAAACTTCAACTTAGAGGTTAATCGATCTGTTAAATTAGTATAAAGCTCAAAAGAAACACGTTCAATTTCCGGTGGCTTGGAGTAGTAATTATTACTGAATACGGTTGCACCTCCATTATATTTTCTAGGTAATACACTTTCGTTATAAGAGTAATTAAAAACCGCCCTATTTGAATCATTAATGATTGCATCTAATTTAATCGTATATTCCTCAGAGGTTTCTGGAAAAGAAACATTATTAATTTCACCTGCATCATAACCATAAGTATTCATGGCTATTGACTTAATCTGATCTGCGATAGCCGTTGTAACTACTTCAGCTTTATTTTGAGCATTGCTATCCTTTGTTCCATATAAGACAGGTAACGACTTTTCAAATTCTTCGTAACCTACAAAAAAGAATAGTCTATCTTTGATAATGGGACCTGAAAAAGTTGCACTTATAGTTTCTTCTTCAAACGTAGGATAGCTAACTCCGTTTGGGCCATCTCCAATATTGGAGTCATCTCTACTACTAAAATAAACACTTCCATGAAAATCATTAGAACCTGATTTAGTAATTGTAGCTATCGAGCCACCTGTTGTGTTTCCTCTGGCTACATCAAAAGGAGTAATATCTACTGAGATTTGATCTACAAAATCTAAACTAATTGGATTTCTCATAGTTCCAAAGCCATTAGCATTTAGTCCAAAAGGGTCGTTAAAACTTACGCCATCTATAGAAAAATCGTTGTAACGGTTGTTAGCTCCCATAATTGAAATCTGCGTGTTTCTACTAGAAGCACTATTAATAGAAACTCTAGGATCTAATTTAGCATAATCAGCTACAGACCTATTAACAGTTGGAATGCCGTCCATATCAACACGAGTGAGTAAAGTACCAGTTCCAATTTTAAATATTTCAGAATTTGCTCGAGCTGTAGCTACAACCACATCAGCTGAACTACTGCCACTTAATGATACTGAAACATCACCTACCTGACTTAGATTTAAGTAAATATCAGATAAGGTTTCTGTATCGTAACCTGAAGCCGAAACTGTTAATTTGTACGGTCCGCCTACAGGTAAAAAAGAAAGAGAGAAATTACCAGATACTCCGGCCGTGGTTGTTTTTGTTAAACCAGTCGGAACAAACTCTACTTCTACTGTTGCTCCACCAACATTAACATTACCTCTAAGAGAAGAAGTAGTATCAACATCAGCTGTTGCCGAGAAACTTACTAAAGTAACAACTGTTACCAAGGAGAGATATTTAAAAAAACTATTCATTGAATTAACCCCAATTATTTTATTGATGAATATAGCGCGAAAAAGAAAGACGCAAAGAAATTACGTACTAATAAGCACTTATTAAGAGAGAAAAAATTGTTAAACTTTTTTATCATTTATTAATAATAAATATTACTACAAACATACGCCTTTTGCATAACTAAAATATAAAAAATATAGAACTATTACATAGATATTCAAATATAAATTAGCTATTTGATTAATTCATTAAGATCAGAATTAATAAACTTATCGAAATTAAATTTTTATTATTCTACAACTAACTAATTTTATCTGATTTAAAATAATCTCTCAAAACATCAGGAATTGAAATAGATCCGTCTTT